>JAUNBN010000244.1 GCA_030527085.1 Oscillospiraceae bacterium | reverse complement strand
TGTCGCACATCAGCGACACGTCGAGGCTGTGGTCGTCCACCGGGTAGACGCCCGCGCGTATAACAAAGCCGAAGTTCTGGTTGGCGGCGGTGAGGAAGGCCTCGCGCTGGCGCAGAATAGCGTCCTCCTCAAAGGAGGCGCGCTCGTAGCAGGCGACGAAGTGGTCGGCCTCGAGGTGACCGTAGGTGAGGGCGTATTCGCTGAACTTCTCGCGGTAGGCTCTGCCTATGTTCGCGAGCAGTCTGTCGCCCGCTCCGGTGCCGAAGGTGTCGTTGTAGACCTTGAAGCGGTCGATGTCCCAGCGGCAGATGAGGTAGTCCTTATCGGGGTTCGCGCGCAGCAGCTCGCCGGTGGTTCGGCAGAAGGCCTGCTTGGTGTAGATGCCGGTCTTTTCGTCTATGTCCGCGCGGCGCAGCAGCTGCTCAAAGCGGCCTATGCGCCTGCCCGCCTCGCGGCGGCGAAGTGCGCTCTTAACGCTGTGCAGCACTACTTCGGGCTTGAAGGGTTTGATTATTACATCCTGCGCGCCCTGGTCGAGGCTGTGGTTGAGGCTCTCCTCGTCGTCTAGCGAGGTTATGACGATAACCGGAATGGAGCTGAGCACAGGGTCCTCGTGCATTTTCTCCAGCGTCGCGTAGCCGTCCAGCAGGGGCATTATTATATCCAGCAGCACCAAATCAACCGAAGCGCTCTGCATTATGCCCAGTGCCTCGCTGCCGTTTTCAGCCTCCAGCACCGTATAGCTCTCAGAAAAAATGTTTCTCAGAAGCTCGCGGTTTACCTCGGCGTCGTCCACTATTAGAATTGTCTGCCTGTTCGGGCTCTCGCCCTTAATCTCGCTCATCTGTTCTACCTGCCTGCGGGCGCCTTCGGGCGCTCCGTTAATACCGGAAAAGACAAAAACAGAAAACTCGCCGTCTCTCAAAAGCGCGCGCAAAGGCTTCGGCTTCGGCGCAGCAAAGGGGCAGAATTTCCCTATTCTGATTATATAATATCTTAAAATCGCCGATTCTTCAACAAAAAAATTCGGATTCGGACCAAAATCGGAGACGGCTTGAAAACAGTCGTTTCAAACCGTCGTTTGCTATTAATCAAGTTCCAGACGCATTAAAACAAGCTCCTGCCAGCCGCTGGACCTGGAGCGAAAGCCCCTGGGGTTTCTTCCGTATTCAACAAACCCCGCTTTCTCATACAGCGCTATGGCAGCCTTATTCTCGGCTGCGGCATTCAGCTCCAATTGCAAATAACCGGCCTTTTTCGCGCATTCAATACAGGCTTCCGTCAGGGCATATCCGATGCCAAGGCCCCAATATTTTTTCTCAACGCTGATTCCAAACTCGGCGCGGTGCCTGACTTTATCTTTGCTCCCGAGCGCTTCGATTCCCGCAGTGCCGACTGCCCTCCCGCCGACAAGCGCGCAGAGCTCAACTTCGTTTGCGCTGTCCTCCTTTTTCTGCAGAAACTGCCGCTCCTGCTCGAGGTCAAAGCTGTTTTCATCGGGGTAAGACAGAAGATAGTCCGTCTCCGCGTGAGTGAGATTAAAGTTGTCAAGCACTGCCTGCGCGTCGGAGGGCCCCGCGCTTCGAATCAGGCAAGTATCCTTGTTTTTCAGAGTTATTGTTTTTTCGTATTTCATTTTTTCTATCCCTGTCTTGTTTTTTCTCTCGCTCGCGCCTTTTCAAGGCGCGGCCCCAATAGCCCGGCGAGGTAGGAGGCGGCCGCCGCTTTTAAGAGGTCGCCCGGCAGAAAGGGCAGCACGCACAAAAGCAGCGCCTCGTGTAAGGGCGTTTGCGTCTGAACAATAAACCAGGCCGTCCCCGCCGCATAGCAGAGCGCCGTGCCCAAAAGCATGCTTGAAAAACAGACAAGCCTGCTTTTGAAAGCGCCGCTGCTCCGCGTTTTATTTTCTGTATTTTCCCTGCCTTCGGAGGGGGAAAGAACCCGCTTTTGGGCTGCGAGCCTGCTTTTTTTGTGTATGCTGTTTATATGGGAGACAGCCAGAGCACAGGGCAGGTAGCCTATAATGTAGCCGCCGGTAGGCCCGGCGAGCTTGTAAAGACCGCCCGTAAAGCCCGAAAAAACGGGCAGACCCACCGCGCCCAGAGCTATATAGATAAACACCGCGAGGCAGGCTTTTTTCGGCTCGCTCACCGCCGCGACGAAGCAGACGGCCAGCGAGGCCAGCGTAAGCGGAACGGGCCCTATCGCCACCGACCAGGGCGCGAGCACGCAGATAAGCGCCGCCAGCAGCGCCGCAGAGGATATCTTACCGGCCTTCATCTACTGCTC
>JAUNBN010000016.1 GCA_030527085.1 Oscillospiraceae bacterium | reverse complement strand
GCTGCGGCTGAGCCCACCGGCCGCGCAAAGGGAACGGGCGTAAAGGATACGGCTGTACTCAGGCCCGCTTCGCCCAGCGCCCCGGTAAGACAGGTAAGCGCGGCGTCGGCGCTCAGCGCGGCGCCCTTGGCTGACGCCGCCAGCGCCCCTGTGAGAGGTAAAAACATCATATACATCCTGAACTTTCCGTTCTGCTTCTCAAAGGCTTTCTTCATCTGCCTCTTTGCGAGATCCAACCGGCTTTTTACTGTCCCTACCGGGCAGCCGAGCACCGATGATATTTCAGACAGCTTCATATCGTTGAAGTATCTCAGCAGCAGAACTGTTTTGCTGTTTGGGGAAAGTGTTTCAAGCGAACTGATTACCCTGGCTTGACGCTCTGACTTTATTGCCCTCAACAGCGGGTCGGTTTCGGGGTCGCTCTGTGCTATTTCAGCAGCCGATTCGTCGTCAATATCCAGAGACGGAACCTTCGCCCGCTCTCTTTTGAGAAAGCGCATACAGGTGTGGTAGGCAATGCGGTATATCCAGGCCTGAACAAGGCTGCATTCTCTCAGAGAGCCGATGTCCTTATACACCTGAATGTAAATCTCCTGAAGAAGATCGCTGGCATCATCTTTGTGGCGCACAAGAGAGAGTGTGTAATAATAAACCTGCTGGTATGTGGCCTCATAGAGCCCTGTAAATGCGTCCTCATTTCCCTCCTGTGCCTGTTTAGCAAGCTGTGTGAGGGTCGTTTTTTTTGAGAGAGGCATAGGCTGAAACCTTTCTCCCTTTTATAAGGGGCCTTGTTTTGAAAAAAGGTTCGATGCGAAATTTTCACGACAAAAATCACTTGATTTACAACAAATCCCGCATAAGCGTCAGAATTTCTGCTAAAGTGTTTCAGGAAAGGGAAACGATTATGGAAAAACACATAGACAATGCCGGCTCTCCCGCTCTCTATATCCAATATAAAGAGAGCAATCGTCTTGCGAAGGCACATAGGCGGATTGATGTGTCCGTCCATTATCTTGTCGATTCAAAATGGGTTTTAAGGCGCGAGGAGTATCTTCAGGAAGCAGCGCCGCCGGAGATTGCAAAGGCCGAGCTCAACCTTCTGCAAACGGCTGCCAACGACCTGCCGCATGTTTTGGCGAGCGCGAAAGACGCCGCGATAGTTGTACCCGTATCCCTAAAAGCTTTTAACAGTCCTTACGACCTCTACGACTATGCCTGCGAGGCCCTGCTCCTCGCCAGAGACAAGCCGCTTATTTTTGAAATAAGCGCAGAGCCAAAAGGCGAGGATGGGATATACCTTACACCGGAGCTGGTGGTCAAATACCTTTTAGGCAGAGGACTTAGGATTATTGAGCCGTCCGAGACCTCCGGTGGGGTTGGAGCCTAAAGAACTTCTGCTTCAGCACCGCTTTTTGCCAAAGAATAAGCAGGGCGTTTGGGCATACTCCGGCAAAGGCGCTTTCATGTGCGATTGTTGAACTTAAGCTACATAATATTGATTATGTTGTAGATAGCCCATAAGGGCGACTATAAATGCGTTCTTTCTTGCTGCAGCGCACAAACAAGACAAGGCGAAACTGCAACATCTGTTTTCGTCTTGTCTTACTTTATGGGCATCGAAATAATCGGCGCAGCAAAAAACAAGCCCGCCGTCAAAAAGAGCCGCTCCGGTTTGCGGCTCTTAGCGAAAAAAGCTTGAACAGCTTGAATTCCGCCTGATGGTATGCTTTAATTATTTAGGATTGAACGGATATGTATGGCTTAGGAATAATAGCGTCTACAACATAATCAATATAATGTAGTATTTTTATTTCTTTCACACTACAAGGCCCAGCCTGTCCACCCTGTCCTGCACCGAGCCCGCCGTCGTCATCGTATAGATGCGAGTGGTCTCTATACTTGAATGTCCCAGAAGGTCGGCAAGGCGGTTCAAATCCTTTTCCAATGAATAGTAAGTTCGCGCAAAGAGGCGGCGTAGATTGTGCGGGAAAACCTTTTGCGCCGCAACGCCCGCCAAAGCGCAGAGCTTTTTCATATCGCTCCAGATATTTGAGCGGTTCAAAGGGTTGCCGTTTTTGCTTATGAATACAGGACCGGCCACGATGTTTTTCTTTTTACAGTAATTCTTCAGCAGGGTGCGCAGCGGCGCGGGGATGAGGATCACCCGCGTCTTTCCTTTGTTATTCACCTGCGCGCGGCCGTCGGTCACGCTCTGCGCCGTTATCCACTTCAACTCGCTTACTCGAATCCCCGTCGCGCAGAGCGTCTGTATTATGAGGCTCAGCCTCTCGTTGCCTTCGCTCTTCGCCGCCCGCACGAGCCGGGCGTATTCCTCCTTTGTAAGCTCTTTGGTTACCTCGCAGAAGAGCTGCTTTTGCACCCTTAATCTCTTTACCCGAAGCTCGCCCCTGCCTATATAAATCATAAAACCGTTCAAAGCGGCGAGCTTGGTGTTGACGCTGGAGGTCTTGAAGCGCTTTTTCAGCTCGTTCTTATATTGTATTAATATAGCCTTCGTAAGCTCATTTCCTCCGAGCCAGGCGAGAAAGGCGTCGAGCTCCCGCGAGTACTTCTCGACCGTCGCCGCGGCGCGCTCATTTTCGCAAAGCGCCTTGATATAGCTTTTCTTTTGCTCTTTATAGTCCAATTTTCAAATCCCCTTAGCTTTTCTTTTTGCATCTAATAGTATCTCAAAGATAGCTAAGGAATTACATCTATTCAAATAATTTTCTTCTGAGTCCAGAACTCAAGGAAAATGAGGCGCGCCTCATGGTAAATAATTCCTCTGAGGGCTAGTATCAAAATATATACTAGCGAAACAGAGGGCTGCCATGATTGCACACAACGATGCCTTGAGGGCAATCCTCGCTCCGCATTTGAAAAACTACAGGCTGCAGCTGGGCCTGACACAGCACGCCATGTCCGAGCTCTTTCGCATATCCGAGCGCTCCTATGTCGAGCTGGAGCACGGCAACAGCTTGTGCCCCTCTTATGTTCTCGTTCAGTTCTTTATTATGATAGGCGAGGAGCAGACGTCCGAACTCTTACGCGAGATTGAACTTGCTTTTGAAAAGCTCGACTCCCCGATCTCGCCGCCCACAGCCGCGATGGTATGAACACGCATGAAGCATGGACGTATGCAGCATTTCAAAGGCGCTATTTTTCAAAGGAAAACGGCGCGTATTTTTCCTATAGCGTCCGGGCAAGTGGCGCTTCAGTTTCCGGCAAAAGGATAGTCTATGAGGTGGACGACGTCTGTCTGGACGAACCTCGCGTCCGCGAGCTTGTGCAGCTATGCAACAGCCTGGAGCTGGAGCCCTGTCATCTGATGGATGTTATTGAGGACTGGCTGCCTTAGAAGTAAACTGTCAGCGCGAAGACGCCTTCGGGCTTTTTATTATGCCTTAAAGTCAATCTGCCGCAGGGAAGCGATTTGATATAGCTGATTTGTATGTGCATTTTGGAAGCCAAAGACCGCACATGCAAGGACTTGGATTTTAAAGGTTTTTGTCGCAAAAAATCGGGATAGTTTTCGACACGCACTACTCCTGCAAATACCGGTTTTTGTTCAACTACCAAAACCTGCATTTAAAGGTTTTTGTTCCACACGCAGCACCCCTGCATTTAAAGGTTTTTGTTAATGAGCTAAAGGACGTAAAAATCCGAAAACGCCCTATTTATGGGCCTTTAGCGGCATCTTTGAGAAAAAAATAAAGACCACCCCCCTCTTGCGAAAGGGGTGGTTTTTTTGTTCGCTAAACCTACTACATTCTTAACTTAATGACATTGGCCTGCGGCGGGGGAAAGACAGCAAAAAATCCACGCAGCGGGACACACCCCAAGAAAATACACTGCTTGCAGATAAAATAGTTTATGCAAAATAAAGTCAATTACTGGCCGCTATACCGACCGGTCTCTCTTAAAATAGGGATTCTGCTATGGCCGATTAAAAAGACGGCTGAGGCCGGGCTGATATTGTTTTCCTGAGAAAAGAAAAACGCTTGAAGGTGTAACAAAACTGTAACTCCCGCGCGCGAAAAAAGTTCTTGCATTCGCGCGGGGATTTTGGTATTATTATCGGGCGACTGCGACGATATGCGTTGACGCGGGAGGTTGCGGCTCCTCGGAGAGCCGGTAATTTCCGCCGAGTATGTCCGAGTCAAGAACCGGGCGAAGTCTATATTTGAGCTGTGTGACATGACGGCCCCGCCGTCCGCTGCCGCTCTGATACAGCCGGGAGCTTAAAAGCTCCTACGCCGGAAAACACTGCGAAGCGGTGTTGCCGGATTTAATATTGACAGGGTGCGACACACCAGGCTCAATGTAGAAAATCGGCCTCAAAAAGTTTTACGGAGGTAAAAATGGCAGTCAAAACCAAGATCAGAATCCGCATCAAGGGCTACGACCACGAGCAGGTCGACAAGGCCGCCGAGACCATCGTCGAAACGGCAAAGCGCACGGGCGCGCGAGTGAGCGGCCCGATACCGCTGCCCACCGACAAGGAGGTCGTCACGATTCTCCGCGCCGTCCACAAGTACAAGGACTCGCGCGAGCAGTTCGAGACGCGCACCCACAAGCGGCTCATCGACATCCTCAAGCCCTCTAACAAGACGGTGGATTCGCTCACGAGCCTGCAGCTCCCCGCTGGAGTGGATATAGAAATCAAGCTTTAAGCTTGAGAGCATACCGCCCGCAACGGGTCAAGTTGACCGCCCTTCAGGCGGCCAACCAATAACCTAAACAGGAGGACAATCCCAAAGTGCAAAAAGGAATCATCGGCAAGAAGATAGGCATGACGCAGATCTTTGACGAAAACAGCAAGGTAGTTCCCGTGACTATAGTCGAAGCGGGCCCCTGCGTTGTCGTTCAGAAAAAGACCGTCGATACCGACGGCTACGACGCCGTTCAGCTCGGCTTCGGCGACGCTTCCCAGAAGAACACCACCAAGCCCCTGCAGGGTCATTTCAAAAAGGCCGGCACGGCCAACAAGAAATACCTGCGCGAGTTCCGCCTCGCGGACATAAGCGGCTACAGCGTGGGCGACGTCGTTAAGGCCGACACCTTCGAGACCGGCGACGCCATCGACGTAGTCGGCACCAGCAAGGGCAAGGGCACCGCCGGCGTCATCAAGCGCTGGAACGCCCACAGCCTCAAGGACACCCACGGCTCCGGCCCCGTACACCGCCATTCCGGCTCCAGCGGCGCGGCCAGCAGCCCCAGCCGAGTGGTGAAGGGCAAGATAGAGGCCGGACACCTCGGCTCCGAGCGCGTGACCGTTCAGAACCTCACGGTAGTCAAGGTGGACGCAGAGAACAACCTCATCGCCATAAAGGGCGCCGTACCCGGCCCCAAGGGCGGAATAGTCTGCATCACAGACGCAGTTAAAAAGGCTTAAGGGAGGATATATCAATGGCCAAACTCAAAGTTTACGATATGACGGGCAAAGAAGTATCCGCCGTTGAGCTTTCGGACTCCGTCTTCGGAATAGAGCCCAACGAGACCGCGCTGCACAGCGCGGTAGTTACCTACCTCGCCAACCAGAGGCAGGGCACCCAGAGCACGCGCACGCGCGCCGAGGTTAGAGGCGGCGGCCGCAAGCCCTACCGCCAGAAGGGCACCGGACGCGCCCGCCAGGGCAGCATCCGCAGCCCGCAGTGGACTCACGGCGGCGTGGCCTTAGGGCCCAAGCCCCGCGACTACAGAAAGTCCCTCAACAAGAAGCTCAAGAAGCTCGCGATGCTCTCCGCGCTTTCCGTGAAGGTTAAGGCCGGCGAGCTGGTGGTAGTGGACAGCATCTCGCTCGACGAGTTCAAGACCAAGAAAATGGTCGAGATGATAGAAAAGCTCGGCGGCAGCCGCAAGCCTCTCATCGTAACGAGCGACAAGAACGAGTTCGTGGTAAAGAGCGCCGCCAACATTCCCGGCTGCAAGACCGCGCTTTACAACACGATAAACGTCTACGACATTCTCAACAGCGACAAGTTCATAATAGCGCTTGACGCCGTAAAGCTCATAGAGGAGGTATACGCGCAATGAAAACCGCACAGGATATCGTCCTCGCTCCGGTCATAACCGAGAAGAGCATGGCGGCCACAGCCGATAAGAAGTACACCTTCAAGGTCGCTAAGGACGCCGGAAAGATAGAGATAGCCAAGGCCGTCGAGGAGCTCTTCGACGTGAAGGTAGCCAAGGTCCACACCATAAGCGTGCGCGGCAAGCTGCGCAGGCAGGGCCGCTACCAGGGCTACACCGCCGCCTGGAAGAAGGCGATAGTCACCTTAAAGCCCGAAAGCAAGGGCATAGCCTTCTTCGAGACGATGACCTAAAGCGGACGCTTAAGGCCGCCGCAAAGTATGGGAGTGCAGCGAACCTCCCGCAAAAGCTAAAAGGAGAGAGAGTACAATCGTATGGCTATAAAGAAGTACAAACCTACGACGCCCGGCCGCCGCGGCATGACCGTAACGGACTTTTCGGGACTGTCGAAGGTCGCGCCCGAGAAGAGCCTTCTCGAGCCGCTTAAGAAGCACAGCGGCCGCAACAACACGGGCCGCATAACCGTCCGCCATCAGGGCGGCGGCAACCGCAAGAAGTACCGCGTTATCGACTTCAAGCGCTTCGACAAGGCCGGAGTCCCCGCGGTGGTAAAGACCCTCGAATACGACCCCAACCGCACGGCGCACATAGCGCTGCTCGAGTACGAGGACGGCGAGAAGCGCTACATCATCGCTCCCGTCGGCCTGCAGGTGGGCGACTCGATAATGAGCGGCCCGACGGCGGATATCAAGCCCGGCAACGCGCTTCCCTTTATCAACATACCCGTCGGCACCTTCGTTCACTGCATTGAGATCTACCCCGGCAAGGGCGCGCAGCTCGTGCGCTCCGCGGGCAACATGGCCCAGCTCATGGCCAAGGAGGGCGGCTACGCCCTCGTGAGGCTCCCCAGCGGAGAGCTGCGCAACGTGCTCGCGAACTGCTACGCCACGGTAGGCCAGGTGGGCAACACCGACTACGCCAATGTCAATCTCGGCAAGGCGGGCAGAAAGCGCCATATGGGCATAAGGCCCACGGTTCGCGGCTCGGTCATGAACCCCTGCGACCACCCGCACGGCGGCGGCGAGGGCAAGAGCCCGGTAGGACGCCCCGGCCCCGTTACCCCCTGGGGTAAGCCCACGCTCGGATACAAGACCCGTGCGAAGCACAACCGCTCTGACAAGCTCATCGTCAGACGGCGCAACGGTTAAGGAGGAGTGCGTTTATGAGCAGAAGCACAAAAAAAGGCCCCTTCGTGCAGCCCGCGCTGCTTAAGCGGGTGCAGGAGATGAACAAAACGGGCGAGAAGCGCGTCCTCAAGACCTGGAGCCGCTCCTCGACCATCTTCCCCGACTTCGTCGGCCACACCTTCGCGGTACACGACGGACGCAAGCATGTACCGGTCTATATAACCGAGGACATGGTCGGGCATAAATTAGGCGAGTTTGCTCCCACGAGGCTGTTCCGCGGCCACGCCGGAAGCAAGACCGCCGGCAAGTAAGGAGGAAGGGGATAAAAATGGAAGCCAAGGCACAGCTCAGGCATCTCAGAATAGCGCCGCGCAAGGTGCAGATAGTCCTCGACCTCATAAGAGGGCAGAGCCTCGAAAAGGCCCGCGCGATACTCAGGTACACGCCGAAGGCGGCCTGCGAGCCGGTACTCAAGCTGGTTAACAGCGCGGCGGCCAACGCCGAGAACAACTTCAGCATGGACACGGGCTCTCTGTACGTAGACACCTGCTACGTCACGCCCGGCCCCACGATGAAGCGCATAAGGGCCAGAGCCCAGGGACGCGCCTTCAGAGTGTTCAAGCGCACCTCGCATGTAACCGTCGTTCTCAAAGAACGCGAAGCTTAAGGGGAGGAGAGAAACCAATGGGACAAAAAGTTAATCCGCACGGCCTGCGCGTCGGCGTTATAAAGAAGTGGGATTCCAACTGGTTCGCCTCCAAGAGCGAGTTCGGCGACCTGCTTGTTGAGGACTACAAGATACGCAAGTTCCTCAAAGCCCGTCTCTATTCCGCCGGAGTGCCCCGCATAACGATAGAGCGCCTTACGGACACCGTGAGGGTCACTATCTACTGCGCGAAGCCCGGAATGGTAATAGGCCGCGGGGGCGAGGAGACCGCCAAGCTCGAGGCCGAGCTCAGCAAGATGTGCGGCAAGAACGTCAAGGTGGCCATAGAGGCCATAAAGAGCCCGGACACCGACGCCCAGCTCGTGGCGGAGAACGTAGCGGCCCAGATAGAGCGCCGCACCTCCTTCCGCCGCGCGATGAAGCAGAGCATTCAGCGCTCCATGCGCATGGGCGCGAAGGGCATAAAGATAACCGTGGGCGGCCGCCTGAACGGCGCGGACATCGCCCGCTCCGAGAGCTACCACGAGGGCACGATACCCCTGCAGACTCTGCGCGCGGATATCGACTACGGCTTCGCGGAGGCCAACACCACCTACGGCAAGATAGGCGTCAAGACCTGGATATACAAAGGCGAGGTGCTCAGCGCCGTTAAGAAGACCTCACGGGAAGGAGGCGGCAGATAAATGCTCTTACCCAAACGAGTTAAGTACCGCCGCGTGCAGAGGGGCCGCATGAAGGGCAAGGCCACCCGCGGCAACACCGTAAGCTACGGCGAATACGGGCTTCAGGCTCTGGAGCCGGGCTGGATAAAGTCCAACCAGATAGAGGCCGCCCGTATAGCCATGACGCGCTATATCAAGCGCGGAGGGCAGGTCTGGATAAAGATCTTCCCCGACAAGCCCGTAACCAAGCGCCCCGCCGACACCCGAATGGGCTCCGGTAAAGGCGCGCCCGAATACTGGGTAGCCGTCGTCAAGCCCGGCCGCGTTATGTTCGAGATAGGCGGCGTGGACGAGGCCGCGGCGAGGGAGGCCATAAGGCTCGCCTCGCACAAGCTGCCCATCAAGTGCAAGTTCATCAAAAAAGAGAAGGAAGGGGGCGAGCGGGAATGAAGGCCGCTGAAATCCGCAGCATGAGCGAGAGCGAGCTTCAGACCAAGCTTGCCGACCTCAAGGGAGAGCTCTTTAATCTCCGCTTCCAGCACGCGATAAACCAGCTTGAGAACCCGGGACGCATAAAGGACGTCAAGCGCGACATCGCGAGAGTTAAAACAGTTATACGCGCGCTCGAAATGAGTGCGGCCGGAGAGAGGGAGGACGGGTAAATGACTGAGCGCAATTTGAGAAAGACCCGCATCGGCAAGGTCGTGAGCGACAAGATGGACAAGACCATAGTCGTCGCGATAGAGGACAGCGTGCGCCACCCTCTCTACAAGAAGATAGTCAAGCGCACCGTTAAGTTCAAAGCGCACGACGAAAAGAACGAATGCGGAGTCGGCGACCGCGTAAAGATCATGGAGACGCGCCCCCTGTCCAAGGACAAGAGATGGCGTCTCGTGCAAATCATCGAGAAGGCTAAATAAGGGAGGAAAGTACTGTGGTACAAATGCAGACTTACCTCAAGGTTGCCGACAACACGGGCGCGAAGGAGATAATGTGCATTCGCGTTCTGGGAGGCTCCCGCAGGAGGTACGCCAACATTGGCGATGTAATAGTGGCGTCGGTCAAGAAGGCCGCGCCCGGCGGCTCCGTTAAAAAGGGCGACGTCGTAAAGGCCGTTATCGTCCGCTCCAAAAAGGGACTGCGCCGCGAGGACGGAAGCTATATCCGCTTCGATGAGAACGCCGCCGTTATAATCAAGGACGACAAGAACCCGAGCGGCACCCGCATCTTCGGACCGGTGGCCCGCGAGCTGCGCGAGAAGGATTATATGAAGATAATCTCCCTCGCTCCCGAAGTCTTATAAGGAGGGCTTGAAGATGAATAAACTCCATGTAAGAACGGGCGACACCGTAATGATAGTAACGGGCCGCGACCGCGGCAAGACCGGAAAGGTCCTGCAGGTCTCGCCCGACGAGAAGAAGGTCATAGTAGAGGGCCTCAATATCGTAACCAAGCACGTCAAGCCCCGCAGGCAGGGCGAGGCCGGCGGCCTTGTAAAGGCCGAGGCCCCCTTATACTCCTGCAAGGTCATGCCCGTCTGCCCCAAGTGCGGCAAGCCGACCCGCGTAGGCCACGCTCTCTCGAGCGACGGCAAGAAACAGCGCGTCTGCAGGCACAAGGGCTGCGACGGCACGTTCTGAGGCGGGGAGGAGAAGATATGACACCTAGAATCAAGGAACTGTACCTCAGCGAGGTAGCTCCGGCTCTTATGAAGAAGTTCTCCTACAAGAGCCCGATGCAGATACCCAAGCTCGACAAGGTAGTTATCAACGTCGGCTGCGGCGAGGGCCGCGACAATCCCAAGGTCATCGAGGCCGTGGTGAGCGACCTTAGCAAGATAACCGGCCAGCAGCCCATAGTCTGCAAGGCGAAGAAGTCCGTAGCGAACTTCAAGCTGCGCGAGGGTATGCCCGTAGGCGTAAAGGTCACGCTGCGCGGCGACAGAATGTACGAGTTCGTAGACAGGCTCTTCAACGTCGCCCTGCCCCGCGTGCGCGATTTCCGCGGGATAAGCGCCGACAGCTTCGACGGCCGCGGCAACTACTCGCTGGGCCTTAAGGAGCAGATAATCTTTCCCGAGATAGAGTACGACAAGATAGACGCGGTGCGCGGTATGGACGTCTCCTTCGTCACCACCGCCAAGACGGACGAAGAGGCCAAGGAGCTCTTAAAAGCTCTCGGCTCTCCGTTCGCGGAATAAGGGGGGGAGAGATTATGGCTAAAACATCAATGAAAAACAAGCAGCAGGCGCCCGCGAAGTTTTCCACGCGCCAGTACAACCGCTGCAAGATCTGCGGCCGCCCGCACGCCTATCTGCGCAAGTACGGCGTCTGCCGCATCTGCTTCAGGGAGCTGGCCTACAAGGGCCAGATACCCGGCGTAAGAAAAGCCAGCTGGTAATAAGGAGGTTAACAGAATGCATATCACCGATCCGATAGCTGATTTGTTGACTCGCGTCCGCAACGCCAGCACGGCGAAGCACGAAACCGTCGACATCCCCGCCTCCAGCATGAAGAAGGCCATAGCCAAGATCCTCGTGGACGAGGGCTATGTTAAGGGAATGCAGGTTACGGAGGACAACAAACAGGGCGTCATAAAGCTGACGCTTAAGTACGGCAGCGACAAAAAGCCCGCCATAACGGGTCTGCGCAGGGTAAGCAAGCCCGGGCTTCGCATCTACACGAGCTGCGAGAAGATGCCCAAGGTCCTGCGCGGCCTTGGTATAGCGATAGTATCGACGCCCAAGGGCGTCATGACGGATAAGCAGGCCCGCGCCGAGAACGTCGGCGGCGAAGTGCTCGCTTTTGTCTGGTAGAGAGAGAGGGGGATAAAGCAGAATGTCGAGAATCGGTAGAAAAGCGATAGCTGTCCCCGAGGGAGTCGAACTCAAGATAGAGGGCAATACCGTTACGGTAAAGGGCCCCAAGGGAACCCTCTCGCAGAGCTTCTCGCCCGCCATGAAGCTCACGCTCGAAAACGGCGAGCTCACCGTGAGCCGCCCAGGCGACGATAAGGAATACCGCTCGCTTCACGGACTGACGCGAACCCTTATCGGCAATATGGTAACCGGAGTCACCCAGGGCTTCACCAAGGAGCTGGAGATACAGGGCGTGGGCTACCGCGCCGCCAAGCAGGGCAAGGAGCTCGTCCTCAACCTCGGCTATTCCCATCAGGTTATAGTCGCTGATACCGAGGACGTCAGCACCGAGGTCCCCGCCCCGAACAAGATAACGGTTCTGGGAATTGACAAGCAGAAGGTAGGCCAGTTCGCGGCCGATATAAGAGCAAAACGTCCGCCGGAGCCCTATAAGGGCAAGGGCATACGCTACGCCGGAGAGTTCGTCGCCCACAAAGAGGGCAAGGCCGGCAAGGGCGCCAAAGAATAGTGAAAGGAGCAGCGAAGGATTATGGTATCTAAACGCGACAGCAACAAGCAGCGCCAGATGCGCCACAGGCGAGTGCGCGGTAAGATCAGCGGCACCAAAGAGCGTCCGCGCCTTAACGTTTTCCGCTCCTCTAAGCATATCTACGCCCAGCTCATCGACGACCTCACCGGCAGCACCCTCTGCTCGGCCTCCACTCTCGATAAGGATTTCGAGGGAGCCGGCGGCAACGCCGAGGCGGCCAAGAAGGTCGGCGAGTCCATCGCCAAAAAGGCCGCGAGCCTCGGCATCACCGAGGCGGTGTTCGACCGCGGCGGCTACATCTACCACGGCCGCGTAAAAGCCCTCGCCGAGGGCGCGCGCGAAGCCGGGCTGAAGTTTTAAGGGGAGGACAGGGATTTGGAAAAAAGAGACGCTTCAACGCTCGACCTCAAGGAAAAGGTCGTCGCGATAAACAGAGTCGCCAAGACCGTTAAGGGCGGCCGAATCTTCAAGTTCTCCGCCATAGTCGTCGTAGGCGACGGCGAGGGCAGCGTGGGCTGCGGCCTTGGCAAGGCCGGCGAAGTTCCCGAGGCCATCCGCAAGGGCCTTGAGGACGCCAAGAAGAACATGGTCAAGATTTCAACGCTCGGCACCACCATACCCCACGAGGTAATCGGCGTTTACGGAGCGGGCAGGGTGCTTTTGAAGCCCGCCGCCACCGGTACCGGAATAATCGCGGGAGGCGCGGTTCGCGCCATAATGGAAGTAGCCGGCATTTCCGACGTGCGCGCGAAGAGCCTGCGCTCCAACAACCCCAACAATGTTGTAAGAGCCACCATGCAGGGTCTGCGCTCTCTGCGCAACGCCGAGCAGGTAGCCGCCGTGCGCGGCAAGACCGTAAAAGAAGTTTTGGGCTAAAGGAGGAGAAGTCTAATGGCTGAAAAGACGACGGCGCCGGTCGAGGAGACCGCTGCCGAGAAGAAGACCAAGGCCGCTAAGACGGCCTCCGAGACCGAAAAGAAGCCCGCGGCCAAAAAGCCCTCGCCGAAGAAGGCCGAGGGCGAGAGCAAGACCGCGGCAAAAAAGCCCGCCGCCAAGACCGAGAAGCCGGCGGAGGAAAAGGCCGCCGCAAAGAAGCCCGCTGCCAAGAAGGCCGAGGGCGAGGCCAAGCCCGCGGCGAAGAAGGCCGCACCCAAGGCCGAGAAGATCGCTGAGGAAAAGGCCCCCGCCGCCGAGAAGACCGAGGAGCTCAAGGCTGAAAAGCCCGCCGCCAAAAAGGTCGAGAGCAAGGCGAAGAGCGGCCCCCAGCTTAAGGTGAGGCTCATAAAGGGCTT
>JAUNBN010000243.1:542-2293 GCA_030527085.1 Oscillospiraceae bacterium | reverse complement strand
TCAAGGGCAAAGCAAAGGGCAATCCCCGAAAAGCGCCCGCATCTCTTTTATCTAGAAAAGACATCTCTTTTGAGTAAAAAAATGTCATCGCCAAAAAGCCCCGAAATAATTCTACATTAGGAGGTTTTCTCATGCTGAAGCTCCTTATCTCCCCCCGTAGAACCGGAGGCTTATTTCCGCTAAAGCTGGAGATAAGTATTACCCCCGCCTTCGACGGGGGGTAATACAGCGAAAAAACCACGCGATGGGGCGCTTCCCTCGCACAAGAGCCCTTGTTCGTGCAAAAGCTTTGATGTATAATAAGTTCTCAGTTAAAAAAACACTTTCCTTAAACGGAGGTTTTCACTGTTTATGAAGCATATCAAGCCGCTGCGCCTCGTATCGCTGCTCGCCGCCCTCTCTCTGCTTTTGGCGGGCTGCGCCTATAATCCCGAAAATGTTCTGACCATAGACGGCGAAGTCGTTCCCGCCGGGCGCTGGCTCTACTACCAGATGGTCGCCCTGAGCGACGCTACGGCAGTAGCGTCCGACGAAACGGGAGAGACCCTCTCAGAGACCGCCGTGCTCGACTACACCGTCGAGGGGCTGGACGCCCGCGAGTGGATACGCGCCGAAACAGAGGCGCTCTGCAAGCGGCATATCTTTATCGAGCGCGAGTTCGAGCGCCTGGGCCTTGAGTTCACCGAGGAAGAGCTGGCGAGCTTTGAGTCCAGCGCCCTCTCCGCCTGGGATTATTACGCCGGGGACTACTACGAGGCCAACGGCATAGGCTACGAGAGCTTTCTCGCCGTATATACCAACAGCATGATGGAGTCCGAGGTCAGGAGCACTCTCTTTGCCGAGGACGGCGAGATGGCGATAAGCGCCGAGGAGAAGCAGGATTATTTTAACGAGAACTTTGCCTACGTTGAGTATATACGCCTGCCCGATTCGGACTCGGCGGGCTTTAATATGCTCGCCAACTACACAGACGAGTTTGTCGCCATAGCCGACAGCATGCTCGCGCGCGCGCAGGAGAGCGACCTCACTACCGCCTATCTCGAGCTTTACGGCGAGGTTCTGGAGCTCGCGCAGGATACTGAAACGGTCGTCAGCGAGGAGAACGCCTCGAGCGTTGTCCTCAACGCCACCATGAGCGAGGCGCTGGGCTATTCAGAGGAGCTCTGCTCCGCCGCGCTCGCCTGCGAGCCGGGCGGCTATACGAGCGCGGAATCGGGCGGCACTCTCTACATTCTCCACCGCACGGCCATGCCCGAGGAGGAAAATGCCGAGACCTACGACAGCTATATACTGGACGCGCTCTCAAGCGAGCCCTTCGAGAGCTATATCGAGGAGGCCACAGCGGCCTACGAGCTCGAGGCGGACGAGCGCGCCGCAGCCTACTACAGCCCCGACAAGATTTATCTGCCCTATTAAACAAGCCGCCTTCTTCCTCAAAACACAAAACAGCCCCGCTCCCGCCACGATTTTGCGGCTGGAGCGGGGCTTCGAATGGTATACAGTTTGAACAGTTCTCACCGCTTGGCTTAATGACAGACCGGTCAGTGGGGTATCTCGCAGAGCTCGCAGAGCTCTATATAAAGCCCGGAAAAGCGGTCTGTGAGGTAGTTCGGCAGCTTCGCCTTTAAGATTTCCTCACCCGAGGCCGTCTCTCCGCCGCAGGCTATCGAGAGAGCTACCGTAGTACCCTCACCGAACTCGCTGCTTATTGCGAGCGAGCCTCCGTGGGAGGTGCAGAAGAGCGAGGCGAT
>JAUNBN010000243.1:0-532 GCA_030527085.1 Oscillospiraceae bacterium | reverse complement strand
GGCCCAGCGAGGGGGAGTAGTCGGAGTCGTTGGCGGGCTCGCGCGAAAAATAGGGCTCGCAGACATGCGAGATAAGCTCGGGCTTTATGCCCTGCCCCCTGTCTCTTATACTTATTACCGCTCGCGAGCCCACAAGCGAGAGCCTTAGCTCTATTCTATTGCCGTCGCGCGTATAGGTCAGCGAATTGCAAATAACGGCCAATATGCTGCGCTCGGCAAGCTGCAAGTCGAGCGGTATTATAAGCGGCTCATCAGGGGTCTCCAGCTCTATTTTCGCTCCCAAAACGGCGCTGCTCACGCCCGCGCAGATGCGCTTTAAAAGCTCGTTCAAATCGCAAAGCCGCCTGTTCTCGGACAGCGGATCGGAAATGAGCTTGGCGTAAAGCGCGCTCTCGTCAGCCGCGCGCAGAATGCGGTAGGCGTTGCGGCGAACCGCGTCTATACTCTCGAAAAACTCTCTGCCGCCATCCTCCCCCGTCCTCTCGGCGGAGTCCGCGGCAAGCGAAAGCTTGGCGGCGGCGGAGTGGACGGC
>JAUNBN010000242.1 GCA_030527085.1 Oscillospiraceae bacterium | reverse complement strand
CGTAATAAGCGAGTGCGGCGTTTCGGCGGCGAATATAAGCGTAGTAGAGATTAAGTAGTGCGCAGGCTCCCTTCTCCACGCGAGCGGGACACTCCAACAAGCCAGGGAGTGGTCCAAAAGCGGGTATTTAAGCTGCATTACCCCGCTTTCGGCGGGGGTGATGCAGTAAAAGCGCGCGATAGTGGCGCTCCGACAAGCCAAATAAGCTTGTAAGTTTGCCGAAAAGATGCTATAATTCCTACTCACAGGAGGGCATCTTATGAATAACGACGCCGCTTATCAAACACCGGGCAGCCTCAAGATATCCAGAGAGGTCATAGCCTCGATAGCGCGCTTCGCCACTCTGGAGGTCGAGGGCGTGGTGAGCATAAAAAGCCATACTGCCGGTATGAGGGGCCTGCTCAACAGGGTCAGCTATACCAAGCCGATAAAGGTAGAGCTGGTTGACGACATAGTAAATGTTGAAATCAGCATAATAGCGAAATACGGAATCAATATTCCCGAAACTGCCAGCGCCGTCCAGCTCAACGTAAAAAACGCCATACAGAGCATGACGGGCCTTGCGGTTTCAAGGGTTGACGTGGCCGTAGCGGGGACGGCGTCTCCCGAGGCGGTCGAAGAGTCGGCTGAATGAACCCAAAAGCCCTCCCGCAGAGGAGGGCTTTCTTATTGTATTTGAAACGGAATTGAAACATGACAAGACATCAGTCAAGAGTTAACGCCTTTCTGCTGGCCTTCCAGTTGCCTTCAAACTCGCTGCCGCTCGAGGAGATTGTGAGCGAGAGCGCCGGGGAGCTGGAGCTGGAAACTGACGAGTTCTGCGAACTCATATTAAAAAACACGCTTGAAAATCTAGAGGATATAGACGGCGCCGTTTCGCCGCACCTTAAAAACTGGAGCCTCGTCCGCCTGCCGAGGGTCTCACTCGCCGTGCTTCGCATAAGCTGCGCGCAGATTTTCTATATGAAAGATATCCCCTTAAGCGTCGTTATAAACGAGGCGGTCGAGATAGCCAAGGAATACGGGGACGAAGAGGAATATTCCTTTGTGAACGGTGTGCTGCGCTCCGTTGCGGACAGGCTGGGTCTCGAGTGATGCCGGCGCTCGGAATAGATACGAGCAACTACGCCACGAGCCTGGCTGCCTTTTCCCGTGAGAACGGCGTGATTTTTCACCGCAAGCGCCTTTTGCCCGTAAAAGAGGGAGCGCTTGGCCTACGCCAGAGCGAGGCCCTCTTTGAGCATATAAAAGCTCTGCCGGATATGCTGGGCGAGCTGAAAACGCTGCCGGGACTTTCCGAGTGCGAAGCAGTGGGCGTTTCCGTCCGCCCGCGCGACGCCGAGGGCTCTTATATGCCCTGCTTTCTGGCGGGAAAAAACGCCGCCGCGGCGCTTGCTGCGGGGCTGAACGTGCCTCTTTTGGAGTTTTCCCATCAGGCAGGACATCTCGCCGCCGCGCTTTACGCCACCCCTCTTTTTAAAGAGGGGAGACGGCGTTTTTACGCCTTTCACGTTTCCGGCGGAACTACCGAAGCCCTGCTTGCCGACTTTTCAAATCCAAATTACAGAACAGAGCTTTTGGCGGCTTCTCTGGACGTTCACGCGGGCCAGATAATAGACAGAGTCGGCCTGGGTCTGGGGCTTGCCTTCCCCGCGGGCGAGGCGCTCTCAAAGCTCGCGGAGGAAAGCGGAAGCGGCGACTGTCTCAGGCCGAGTTTAAAGGGAGATGACTGCTGTCTTTCGGGCATTGAAAACAAGTGCGCAGATCTGCTTAAAACGGGCGCTCCCGCGGCGGATATTGCGAGGTATTGTCTGCTTTCAATAGGGTATGCGCTACTGGAGATGACGCGCCGGATTAGCGAAAAAGGGGAAAGGCTGCCCTTTGTATTCGCGGGAGGGGTAATGCAAAGCGGGATAATTCGCGATATACTGAAGGACGCGGCCGAAGAAGCCTATTTCGCAGAGCCCGCCTGGCTCTCGGCGGACAACGCCGTTGGTGTGGCCATACTTGCGAGCGGAGCCTTATTATGAGCGAGAGCATCACCGTAAGCGCGCTTAACCGCTATGTTAAAATAATGCTCGAGACGGACGAGGTGCTCTCCCAAATATGGGTAGAGGGGGAGATTCGCTCCTTTAAACAGCACTCCGGCTCCGGACACGCCTATTTCTCTCTCTTTGAGGGCGGCGCGAGCGTGCGCTGCGTCATGTTCTGCGAGCGGGTCTCGAAAGTCCGCTTTGTAATTGAAGAGGGTATGTACGCCGTGCTGCGCTGCCGGGTCTCCCTCTACGAGCGAGA
>JAUNBN010000241.1 GCA_030527085.1 Oscillospiraceae bacterium | reverse complement strand
AGATGAAGCGCCTGGCCAAGATGGGCGGCGGCTTCCCCGGCATGGGCGGCTTCCCCGGGTTTTAGAAAAGTCATTGCCGGCCTTTTGGTCGTCAATATAAAAAGAAAGCTTTTGGAGGTGAAAATACATGGTAAAGATCAGACTTCGCAGGATGGGCGCCAAGAAGGCCCCGTACTACCGCATCGTTGTCGCCGATTCCCGCGCCCCGCGCGACGGCCGCTTCATCGAGGAGATAGGCACCTACGACCCCCTGTCCCAGGACAAGAAGCTCAAGGTCGACACCGAGCGCGCGAAATACTGGATCGCCAACGGCGCCCAGCCCACCGACACCGTCAGGGCCCTGCTCAAGAAGGCCGAGGCATAAAGCTTAAGGAGCTGCGATGAAAGAGTTACTGACCTATATCGTGCGGAACCTGGTCGAGAACCCCGACGAGGTCTCCGTGACCGAGCACAACGCCGACGGCGAGACTGTCTTCGAGGTCAGGGTAGCCGAGGGCGACATGGGCAAGGTCATCGGCCGCGGGGGGCGGATAGTGAAAGAGATCCGCGTCCTCATGAAGGCCGTCGCCCAGCGCAAGGGCAAGAGGGTCTCGGTGGACATCCTCGACTGATGAGGCAGCGGTATATCCCCGCCGGGGAGATAGTGAACACCCACGGCGTCCGCGGCGAGCTCCGCATCCTGCCCTGGACCGACTCGGCAGAGTTCCTGCTGGGCCTGAAACGCCTGTTCATAGACGGCGAGCCACGGCGGATCCTCTCCTCGCGCGTCCACAAGGGCATGCTCCTGGCCGCGCTCGAGGGCGTGGAGGACGTGAACGCCGCCATGCGGCTCAAGGGCCGCGAGGTCTTCTTCGACCGGGAGGACGTCAGCCTGCCGCCGGGGAGCTTCTTCCTGTGCGACATAATAGGCGCCCGCGTCGTGGACGAGGACGGCGGCGAGCTCGGCGAGCTGGCCGAGGTCATCGAGGGACCGGCGAACCGCGTGTACGTCGTGCGCGGCGAGACGGAGCACCTCATCCCCGCCGTGCCGGAGTTCATTCTGTCCACCGACGCAGAAAACGGGCTTGTCACCGTGCGGCTCATAGAGGGCATGTAGCCCTCCCATCAAAGAACCCGCGCAAGGTGTAAAAGACGGGAAGGAAGATAGCGCGAAAGAAACCCAGGAGGGGTGTCTTTCGCATTTGATCAGCCGGTTTTCCGAGCTTTGAAGAAGTTCGGAAAACCGGGCTCAGATTGTCAAAAAGACTTTTTGACAATCTGAGAGGGCATGTAGCCCTCCAAGCCTGTTGACAAGCCATTGCGAATCCTTTATAATACCAAAGCGGCTTCGCGCGCAACTGGAGGTTTTTCCCCATGAAGCTGGATCTGCGCGAGATAATCGAGGTCCCGGGCGGCACAGTCCCCTTTGAGGCGGAGCTCGCGCGCGAGCGCGTCTCTTTCCCCTCCGTCCTGGAGTATACCGAGGGCCCCATAGCCGAGGGCGAGGTGCGCAACGCCGCGGGGGCGCTCAGCGTCCGCGGGGAGCTGTATGCCTCGATGCTCTGCGTCTGCGACCGCTGCGGCAAGGTGTTCCCCAGCGAAAAGACCATGGAGCTGGACGTCCCTGTCGTCTCCGCCGACGAGACGGAGGATCCCGAGGCTTTCACCCTGGAGGGCGACAGCCTCGATCTGGACGACCTGCTCGAGACAGTTTTCATCCTGGACATGGAGACGAAATTCCTGTGCCGGGAGGATTGCAGGGGCGTCTGCCCCGAATGCGGCCGCGACCTCAACGAGGGGCCTTGCGGCTGCAAAAAGAAGCCTGATCCAAGATTAGCTGTGTTGGAGCAGCTTCTGGATATAGACGACGAATCAAAATAGCTGCTCTCAAAACAGCTACGGGAGGTGTAAGTTATGGCAGTCCCTAAAAGTAAGGTATCGCGGCAGAGGCGCAACAAGAGGCGCTCCTCCGTCTGGAAGCTCGAGGCGCCCAGCATCGTGCAGTGCCCGAACTGCGGCGCTTACCATCTGCCTCACCGCGCCTGCAGGTCCTGCGGCCAGTACAATGGGCGCACGGTCCTGAAGGTCGAGGAGGACAAGTAATCAAAAGCCTGAGAAGGGAAGGCGCTCCCACGCCTGCCCTTCTTTTGCTATCGCGTCGTTTTTGAGGGTCTTTGACCCTCAAAAACGAAAAGAGGCTGCGCTCCGCTCTGCGCGGCGGCGAATTCTGCGAAGCTTTTGGGCGGCGGGTTACAGCCTGAACCGCTCCTTTATGCGGCTCGCGGCCGCAGCGGCGGGCATGGCCGAGGTGTCGAGG
>JAUNBN010000240.1 GCA_030527085.1 Oscillospiraceae bacterium | reverse complement strand
TGGTGCCGCTGACCGGACTTGAACCGGTACGCTTTAAGGGCGAGGGATTTTAAGTCCCTTGTGTCTGCCAATTCCACCACAGCGGCTTGAAACGCAATCCGCCCCGGGTGAAAAGGGGCGGATCGCTTTTTTGTTAAGCTTACTTTTTCTGCATACTCGCGACTTCGGCCGCGAAGTCGTCCTGCCTTTTTTCGAGCCCCTCGCCTTTTTCGTAGCGAGAGAAGGCCGTTATTTTAATCTTGCCTCCAAGCTCCTTAGCGGTCTGCTCGGTGTACTGGCCTACACTTATCTTATCGTCCTTAACATAGGGCTGCTCGAGCAGGCAAACCTCTTTGTAATACTTGTTTATACGTCCGAGAACCATCTTCTCGGCTATCTCCTCGGGCTTCCCCTCGTTGAGCGCCTGCTGCTTGAGGATTTCCTTTTCCTTTTCAAGCGTATCGGAGGGCACGTCGGTTTTGTCGAGGAAGCTGGGGTTGAGCGCGGCTATCTGCATGGCCACGTTCTTTGCGTACTCGGTGAACTCGGGCTTCTTTGCGGTCTCGGCGTCGGTGTCGAAGTTCACCATTACGGCGTGGGTGCCGCCGCCGTGGATATAGGGTACAAGTACGCCGTCGTATTTCTCGAAGCGGCGGATTTTGATATTCTCGCCGATGGTGAGTATCTTCTCCTGCAAAGAGGCCTCGATGGTTTCGCCCTCAAAGTCGAGCGTGAGCAGCTCCTCGACCGTCGCGGGCTGGTGTTTGATTATTGCGCGGGCTACCTTGTCTACAAAGGCGCGGAAGCCCTCGTTCTTGGCAACAAAGTCCGTCTCGGAATTTACTTCTACTATCGCTCCCTTGCCGTCCTCGACTATGGAGTAAACCATGCCCTCGGCAGCTATGCGGCCGGCTTTCTTCTGCGCGGCGGCGAGTCCCTTTTCGCGGAGCAGCTCGACGGCCTTTTCCATATCTCCGCCGGCTTCCGTAAGAGCCTTCTTGCAGTCCATCATTCCGCAGCCCGTCTGCTCGCGCAGAGATTGTACGTCCTTAGCGCTGATTGCCATTATATAAACAACTCCTTATATTTTCGTTTGCGTTTCTTGCCTTACTCGGCCTCGCCGTCCTCGGCTTCTTCGGCCTCGGCGTCGCTCTCGCTCTCGGCCTCGGCGAGCAGCTGCTCGCCCTGGCGGGCGGTTATGACCGCGTCGGCCATGGCGGCGGAGATGAGCTTGACGGCGCGAATGGCGTCGTCGTTGCCGGGGATTATATAATCTATTTCGTCGGGGTCGCAGTTGGTGTCCACTATGGCGACTATGGGTATGCCGAGCTTGCGCGCTTCGGCGACTGCTATATGCTCCTTGCGCGTATCGACTATGAAGAGCGCCGCGGGCAGCTCGTCCATGTTCTTAACTCCGCCCAGGAACTTTTCAAGCTTCTCTATTTCGAGCTCAAGCTTGCTTACTTCCTTTTTGGTGAGCAGCTCGAAGGTACCGTCCTCTTTCATCTTGTTGAGCTGATCGAGTCGGGCAATGCGGCGGCGGATAGTGCGGAAGTTGGTGAGCATACCGCCCAGCCAGCGCGCGTTTACAAAGTGCATTCCGCAGCGCTCGGCCTCGTCCTTGATGGACTCCTGCGCCTGCTTTTTGGTGCCGACGAAGAGGATATCGCCGTGAGTGGCGCTCTCGCGCACGAACTCATAGGCGGTGTCGAGCATTTTAACGGTCTTCTGAAGGTCGATGATGTAGATGCCGTTGCGCTCCGTAAAGATATAGGGCGCCATCTTGGGGTTCCAGCGGCGGGTCTGGTGTCCGAAATGGACTCCGGCCTCGAGCAGCTGCTTCATAGAAACTACTGACATTTTGTGCTCCTTTTCCTGTTTTTTGTTGCTTCCCTTGCGCCGGGCTCAACTGTGCGGCACCCGAGACTCCCCGGGCACTCGCCGCGCATATACCCGACGTGTGAATTGCCGAATTATTCTATCACAAGCGCTCCGATATTGCAAGGTAAAACTGCGGTATATTACCATTTTTTTAGAGCGGGAACAGCTGCTGAAAGCGCCCTGCGAATAAACTCCGGCAATAGGGGAGTCGGGCGGGGAAAGCAGAGCGAAGCTTTCACGCGAGCCGGGCGCTCCCGCTTTTGGTCTGATCCCGCTTGTGATTGTGTGATTTGCGGTTCATACAGCGCTATGCTATACTGCAAAAACAGAGTCTTCAAGTAATTTATTGTGTTTTCGCGAAAATAACAAGAGATATTACGACAATCAAACAAAATTGAGAGGAAGTATCAAAGTGAAAAAAGGCAACGTATTGGTCATAGGCAATTCC
>JAUNBN010000239.1 GCA_030527085.1 Oscillospiraceae bacterium | reverse complement strand
GAGATACAGTAAAAAGCTCGCGCAGGCAGGAGAGTCCCCGCCTTGTGAGCGACCCTTAAGGGTATCTCCCCGCCGAAGGCGGGGAGATACAGTAAAAAGCTCGCGCAGGGCAGGAGTACTCCCGCCCTCTTTCGCTTGACCCAGGAGGGCATTTAATGTATTATGTACATTGTCAAAAATACCGGGGCAACACTTGTGTAACTTATACAGAAATGAAAGGGGCTCGCTATATGATAAGGATAGCAACAGAGCTCGGAAACGTGACCCTCACGCCCGAATACTTCGCCGATTTGGTAGGCGTGACCGCCGGCTCCTGCTACGGAGTTAAAGGACTCGCCACCTCCGGAGCGGTAGAGAGCATGCGCTCGCTGCTCTTCGGCTCGGACTTCTCGGATATGGGAGTTCGCGTCAGCGAGCGGGAGGGCTCCCTCAATATAGAGCTGCATATTAAGATAGTTTACGGAGTCAACATTTCCGCCATAGTCGAGAGCATAGCCAATAAGGTCAAGTACGCGGTCGAGCAGTCCTCCGGCCTCAAGGTAGGCTCCGTCGATGTGTATGTTGACGAGATGGTCGCCGAGTGAAGAGCGGAGGTAGAAAAGCAGAGATGATAACAGGCGCTCAGCTTCGCGACAGCATCATTTCAGGCGCGAATAATATAAGCAACTTTATGGAGACGGTAAACGAGCTCAACGTATTTCCCGTTCCGGACGGGGACACGGGCACGAATATGTCCATGACAATAAACGCCTCGCTGGCGGAGCTCGCCAAGCTCCCCGAGGACTGCACCGTTGAGCAGGCCAGCTCCGTTGCCGCCTCGGCGCTGCTGCGCGGGGCGCGCGGCAACTCGGGCGTTATACTCTCGCTGCTTTTCAGGGGCTTTTCAAAGAAGCTTCAGGGCAAGAGCGAAGCGGACAGCGAGGACCTCTACAACTCGCTGCGCAAGGGAGTGGACTCCGCCTATAAGGCGGTTATGAAGCCCACAGAGGGCACGATGCTCACCGTTGCGCGCGTCGCGGCCGAAAAGGCCGAGGCCGTCTATAAAGAGAAAACGCCCCTTGAGCTCTGGGAGTACATTTGCGAAGTAGCCCGCGAGACGCTAAAAGAGACTCCCGAGCTGCTGCCCGTGCTCAAGATGGCGGGCGTGGTCGATTCCGGCGGGCAGGGGCTTGTCTATATCTTCGAGGGAATGCTCGAGGTCTTTAAGGGAGGCAGTATAGTAGAGCTCGCCGAGATTGGCGGAGATATGGCCGCCGAGGGCAAGGGGGTCTTTTCCGAGGAGGTCTCACCCGAGACCGAAAACTGCTACTGCACCGAGTTTCTCGTTATGAAAACGCCCGAAAAGCCAGGCGACGCCGAAAAGCTGCGCGCCTATCTTGAAACACACGGCGACAGCGTTGTGGTGGTGGATGACGAGAGCCTTATAAAATGCCACGTCCACACCGGAGACCCGGGCAGGATTCTCAGCAAGGCGCTCGAACACGGCTACCTCACCAAACTGAAAATAGAGAATATGCTAGAGCAGTATCTGGCGCGCCAGACCGAGGGCAAGCAGGCTCAGGGTGCGAAAGCGCCGAAGAGCGGCAGCGCGGAGTTCCCCTACGCCATGGCCGACCCCTCGCGGGAATACGGCTTTGTGGCCGTCTGCTCGGGAGAGGGGCTTGAGGCGCTGTTCAAGGATTTGGGCGTTGACAGAATAGTCAGCGGCGGGCAGACGATGAACCCCTCAACCGACGACATTCTCTCGGCGATACAGTCGATTCCGGCGAAGAACGTTATAGTCCTCGCCAACAATAAAAACATAATCATGGCCAGCGAGCTGGCCTGCAAGCTCGCCGACCGCAAGGCCGCAGTGCTCTCGGCCTACACCATACCGCAGGGCATTTCGGCCATGCTGGCCTTCGACCCGGCTTCGCCGCTCTCGGAGAATCTCATAGCGATGAACGCCGCGGCGGAAAATGTTGTGACCGGCTCGGTTACCTACGCCGCGCGCGACAGCGATTTCGACGGCAAAGAGCTGCACGAGGGCGAGATGCTGGGCATGAGCGGCGGCAAGCTGCTGGTCACGGAGCACGACGCGGGCAAGGCCGCGCTTAAGCTCACGGGCAGGACGTTAAAGAGGAGGAGGCGGGCGTAGTGGCCGAGGCCATACAGGAAATGCTGCCCGACAGCGTTGAGCTCACCCTCGTCTACGGAGGCCAGCCGGTGTATTATTACATAATCTCGGTGGAATAACTTTTTCCCTCAAAGCCGAAAGCGAGACAGGGCAGAGAGCCGAAAGCGAGGGGAATACAGCGAAATAGCGAGC
>JAUNBN010000238.1 GCA_030527085.1 Oscillospiraceae bacterium | reverse complement strand
TGACCATATAGGTCGCGCCGAAGAGCGTGTCCGGCCGCGTGGTGAAGACGGTCATGACGTCGCCCGCCGTGGTGGCAAAGTCCACCTCCGCGCCCGTGGAGCGGCCTATCCAGTTGCGCTGCTGTATCTTGACGCGCTCGATAAAGTCCAGCTCGTCCAGGTCGTCGAGCAGGCGCTGGGCATATTTCGTTATGGCCAGCATCCACTGGCTCTTCTCCTTCTTGACGACCTCGCCGCCGCATCGCTCGCAGACGCCGTTGACGACCTCCTCGTTGGCCAGCACTATCTTGCAGGAGGTGCACCAGTTCACGGGCATGGAGGCCTTGTAGGCTATGCCGCGCTTGTACATCTGCAAAAAGATCCACTGCGTCCACTTGTAATAGTCGGGGTCCGTCGTGTCCACCACGCGGTCCCAGTCGAAGCTGTAGCCCAGCATCTTGAGCTGGCTCGTGAAGCGGGCTATGTTCCGCTCCGTGACGGCGCGGGGGTGCATGTGGTTTTTTATCGCGTAGTTCTCCGTCGGCAGGCCGAAGGCGTCGAAGCCTATGGGGAACAGGACGTTATAGCCCTGCATCCTGCGCTTGCGGGCCACGATGTCCATGGCCGTATAGGGCCGCGGATGCCCGACGTGCAGCCCCTCGCCCGAGGGGTAGGGGAACTCGACCAGAGGATAGAACTTGGGGCGGTCCTTATCGCCCGTGACGGCGGCAAAGCTCCTGTCCTCTTCCCATCGCTGCTGCCATTTCTTCTCTATGCGTGAAAACTCGTATGCCATTTCAGTTTCTCTCCCTTTTTCATCATTATTTCGTCCGATGAGGCCCCTTTGACCCAGAGCGTGCGCTCAGGCCGTGGGGCCGGGAAGGGATGAGAGCGGCACCTCCTCCGCGTCGCTCCACAGGTGTTCGAGGTTATAAAACTCCCGCGTCTCCTGGCGGAAGATGTGCACGATGACGCAGCCGAAGTCCAGGAGTATCCAGTCCCCGCCGCGATAGCCCTCGCGGCGGCGCGGCGGCTCCCCCGCCTCGGAGAGGGCCTTGTCCACCTCGTCCGTCAGGCTCTTCACATGCGTCGAGCTCGTGGCCGTGCAGAGGACGAAATAATCCGCCAGCACGGTCAGGTCTGTCGTGCGCAGGACCTTTATGTCCCGCCCCTTCTTGTCCTCCAGCGTCGCGGCGGCAATGCCCGCCATCTCTTTCGGTGTCAGCATCCAGAAATACTCCCTTTCGTCAGGCCTGAGCGCCGAGGAAGGAATAGTCCCCTCCGGCGATATAGCCCTGCGTCGTGTCCCAGTTCGCTCCGTCGAAGGATATCATGTCGAGGTTATCCCTCGTCAGCTCGATCGTGAAGGGGTTCAGGTACTCGTTTATCATCTCGACCCACTGGTCGATATAGACCGTGACGTACCACTGCCCGTAAATTACGGCGTCCGGCTTGTTGGGTATGGTCATGAAATTTATATTGGACATGTCCATCTTCAAAAACTCCTGGGCGAAATAGGCGAGGTTGCCCACGCTGACCTCCGTCTCCACCCGGCGCTCATAGATGTTGAATATCTTCGACAGGTTCGGGATGTTGCCCAGGGATATCGTCTGCTCCGCCAGGGCGAACAGCAGCTTCTGCTGGAAGGCTATGCGCTCCATGTCGCCGCCTGCGTAGTCCTGGCTGCCGTCGTTCGACATACGGAAGCGCATGGCGTTGACAAAGTTCTCGCCGTCCAAGAGCTGATAGCCCGCCTTGATGTGTATATGCACCTCGGGCGTCTGGTCGGGCGCGTCCCAGTCCATGTCAAAGGGGATGTCGTACCAGACGCCGCCTATGGCGTCCACGATCTCCTCCACGGCCTTGATGTCCACTATGGCGTAGCAGTCCACCCGGTAGCCCAGCAGCTTCTCCACGGCGTCGAGCAGGGCCTCCGTCGCGTCTTCATTGTTGTTTATCGCCGCCGGATAGGGCTGGTTCATCTTCTTTATGGAAAATGGGATGTTTATGAGCGTGTCACGCGGGATGTTCACAAGGTTCAGCTCGCCGTTCACCGTGTCGAACATGCCGACGATGTTGGTGTCCGTGTGCAGGCCCTCGCGGTCGAGGCCGGAGACGAGGAAGGTGTAGACCCCCTCTTTCCGGTTATCACCGGTCAGCTCCGGGGCCACCCCCTCCACCCCCGGCGTGGCGCCGGCTATGTCCCCGCCGCTGTCCGAGGGCTGCTGTGTCTGCCGCGTGGGGTTGTTGGAGGCGATGTCTATCGGCCTGGCCCATCCTCGGAACCAGGTGTAGCCCCCCACGCCCACGGCCAGGAGCACGGCCAGGAC
>JAUNBN010000237.1 GCA_030527085.1 Oscillospiraceae bacterium | reverse complement strand
CTATCTGCTGGATTATGCCGCCGTTCATTACTACGACGGTATCCGACATCGTGAGCGCTTCCTCCTGGTCGTGGGTGACGTAAACAAAGGTGATATCGAGCTGCTGCTGTATGCGCTTGAGCTCTACTTGCATCTCCTTGCGCAGCTTGAGGTCGAGCGCTCCGAGCGGCTCGTCGAGCAGCAATACTCTCGGACGGTTGACCAGCGCTCGCGCTATGGCCACGCGCTGCTGCTGCCCGCCGGACATGGAGCCTATGCGCCGGCTCTCAAAGCCGCGCAGGTTCACAAGCTCTATCATCTCGCTCACGGCGGCGCGAACCTCGCTCTCCGGCCGCTTTTTGAGGCGCAGGCCGAAGGCTATGTTTTCAAACACGTTAAGGTGCGGAAAGAGCGCGTAGCGCTGAAAGACCGTGTTCACCTCGCGCTTGTAGGGCGGAACGTTCGTAACGTCCACGCCGTCAAAAAGCACCCTGCCGCTGTCGGGTACTAAAAACCCGCCTATGAAGCGCAGAGTGGTCGTCTTGCCGCAGCCCGACGGCCCGAGGAGAGTTACGAACTCCTCGTCGTGAATGTCGAGACTGAGGCCGCTCAGTATCGTCTCGCCGTCGAAGGCTATGGAGCAGTTGTCGAGACGAACCAGAACTTTTTCTTCCATTAAGTTGTACCCCTTTGCGGTTAATTGGGAGAATTATGCTCCCTGCTCCCGCCTTTTTGACGGGCGGCGCCGTGCTTAAAGCTACCCCGCAAAAGGTTTGTTACACCGCGCTTAAAGCGCGGTTACAGCAGCTTGGGCCGAACGCCGGGTTTCTTGTCTTTCCTTCTTAACTAAAGACAATGAAACAAATATAAAGAAAGAGGGGGCTTTTGTCAATATACTGCTGCATTCGAGAGCGCCTCTTAATGCGCGCCTTCCGCTGCATTTCAGCCGATTTCTTCCGTATCGCTCTTGAGTGTGTCAAGCTCTATGCCGCGCAGCGGCTCGCCGCTTCGGTCGAGCTTTACTATTATCCAGCCCCTGTCCTCGTAATTTATTCTTTCTATAAGGTATTCCTCGCCGTCCAGCAGCAGGGCCAAAGCGCCCTCGAGCTTCGAGCGGTTAGTGTTGTTGTCGTAGAAGCAGACTGTGGTATTGTCGGCGTTGTGTACGCCGCCGGACCACTGTTCGTCGGTGTAGTCCGCAATCGTAAATGCTATTTTGGTGTACTCGTACACCTCCGGTCCGAATTGAGCTTCGAGCAGCGCGTCGCTATATGGGGCGCAAACATACCAGTACATATTCACTCTGGCGCAGAGCGCCTCGCCCATAAAGTAGTCGGCGTAACGCAAAAAAGTACCCTCGTAAGTGGTTATATAAAGCGTGTTTTCGTCCAAATCCCCCGCCCTGACCCGCTCGAGCTCCTCTTCAATCTGCTCCCCGAGCGCCTCTGCGTCATAACGCGCGTAGAAGGGGTCGTTGGAGCGCATATCGTTATCAACGGCGAACTGGGCGAGGAAGACCGGCTCGTGAACGCCGCGCGCGTCAAGGGTGAATATAGAGTCGTAGCTTTCGGCGGCTATTTCCCAGAATTCACCGGTAAAGGGAGTTGAAAAGGCCGCGGTCTCGCTGTAAAGCAGCTCGCGCTTTTGGGAGAGCGCGCCGCTCATATCCCCCAGCTGCAGCGCCGAGAGCACGGCGAGCGAAAGGACGGCGTATTTCGGCTTCGCGGCCTTAAGCGCAAAGAGCACGGCGCAGAGATATATGAGGTAATAGACCGGCCAGAACAGGCGGCCGCTCGCGCGCAGGTTTGAAAGCAGGCCAATGAGCTTCCAGGGCAGCTCCACTTCAAACAGCGTGAAGGAATTGAGGGTTACAACATTTGAAACGGCAAAAGCCGTAAGGCACAGGCAGACGAAGCATAAACCTAAATGCGATTTTACGCAGGCTGCCGCGCGAGGCGCGAGTCTCCCCCGCTTAATGTTAACAATAAAGTAAATAAAAGCCGCAAGACAGGCCGCGAGCGCTCCCAGCCCCAGATAATTGAAGCCCTCGTAGGTGCCCAGACCCTGCTTCCATACCGGCAGCACGGCGCTCCAGGAGCTTATTCCGATGCTCGCCGGGTTGAAGAGAGAATTGAGGTTCATCGAAAAATAGCCGTAGCCCGTTTCGAGATTTGAAGCCGAGGTATGGAAGAAGCCCACGGAATAGGCCGCCGCCAGCGCCGCGGCAAGGCAGCAGAGGAGCCTCAGCAGGCTTTTTGAATAAGCCCTTTTTTTCACGGCATATTCCAAAAGCGAGGCGAAGAGGACGGCGCAGAGCATAGGCACGAAATAGGCGTGTATC
>JAUNBN010000236.1 GCA_030527085.1 Oscillospiraceae bacterium | reverse complement strand
GGCAACGAGCGTCTTTAAGAAGCTCAGGCCTCCCGTGCCGTCTGCGAGGACGTGAAAGACCTCGAGCGCTATGCGGTTTTTGTAGTAGCGCACCCTGAAGGCGAAGCCGCCGTTCTCCTCGTGCAGCAGCCGCACACAGGGGTTGTTCACGTCCGGCTGGACTGCGGGAGCGCCCTCGAGCTGCTCGAGATAGTACCAGAAGAGCCCCATTCGCAGCCTCACGGAAAAGCTGGGGAAGCGCGCCGTTGTGGAGAGCAGGGCCTCCTGAAGCACAGCGGGATTTATCTCCTCGTCCAGCTCGGCCGAGAGGCGAAAGAGCGCGTTCCAGTTGCGCCGCGCCGCGGCGGGGTAGATGAGCGCGGCGTTGTCGAGCTTCATCCACTTGCGGCTGTTTTTAGTAGCTTCACTCATCTTTCAAAAACTCTGATATCCTCTCGAGGGCCTCGCGCGACTCAGGCATTCCGAAGAGCACATAGACGTGCCACATGCCCTCGGCTATATGCAGCTCGCAGTCGCAGCCCGCGCGCAAAAGAAGCTCCGCCATCCTCCGCGAGTCGTCCAGCAGCATCTCGCATTCGCCCACATAGATGAGCGTTTTGGGAAAGCCTGTGGGCAGACCGAACAGAGGCGAGACGTAGGGGTCCTTGAGCTCGTCGGCGGCGTAGAGGCGCGCGTCGAAGCGCAGCGACTCCTTTGAGAGAGTGGGGTCTATCTCCTCGTTGGCCGTGTAGCTCTCGCCCGAAAGAGTGAGGTCCGTCCAGGGGGAGAGGGCTACGGCCGAGCGGGGCAGGGGCTTGTTCTCGTCCTTTAAGCGGTACATCAGCGCGAGCAGCAGCCCGCCGCCCGCCGATTCGCCCACAAGCGAGATGTTCTGTGCGTCGTAGCTTTCAAGCAATCGCTCGTAGGCCGCCAGCGCATCGTCGATCGCGGCGGGGAAGACGTGCTCGGGCGCGAGGCGGTAGCCGACGCAGAGGGTCTTTATTCCGGTGTTGAGAGCCAGAATGCTCCCGAAGCCCAAAGAGTACTCCAGCCCCCCGGCAACATAGGCTCCGCCGTGCAGGTAGAGCAATACCCTGCGGGAGTCCGGCATCTCATTTGGCGTTACAAAGGCTGCTTTGAAATTCTCAAAGGGCTCTTCCACTACTTCTATCTTAGACCCGGCGGCCCGAAGGCCGAGCTCCCCGGCCAAATCCTGCCCCTTGCGCTGGCTTTCGATTGAGGCGTTTGAAATCAGGGGCTTGAGCAGCTTGAGCTGCTCGCGCATCGCGAGCCCCATTACGCTTACCATTAATATATTACTCCTCTTGTGTTTGATATGGAAATTATAGCACAAAGCCGCGCAAAAAGCTTCAGCCGAACTGCGCCGGAGTGATTAAAGCGGGTGAGACGAAGTATTCTTCGCGCTTTTTACCAATATTTTTCCCGAAAAGGCTCAAAAAAGATGAAAATGCGGAAAAACTGTGTTAATATAATAAGAACAAAGGGCCGTTAGCGCCCGCAGTTAAACTAAACTTTGAGGAGCTACTTATGGGAAAATTCGTTATCAGCACCGACAAAAAAGGCGGCGCGCGCTTTGTTCTCAAGGCGGGCAACGGAGAAATAATCGCCACGAGCGAGACCTACTCCTCGCCGGACTCCTGCAAGCGCGGCATCGAGAGTGTCCGCAAGAACTGCTCGGCCCCCGTTGAGGATCAGACTCAGGAGGGCTTCGAGAAGCTGCCCTGCCCGAAGTATGAGCTCTACACGGACAAAAAGGGCGAGTTCCGCTTCCGCCTCAAGGCCGGCAACGGCGAGATAATAGCCGCCAGCGAGGGCTATACAGCCAAGGGAAGCTGCAAGAACGGGATAGAGTCCGTCGGCCGCAACGCGCCGGACGCGGAGATAGCAGAGGCGGAGTGAGCTTCGGCTCAAAAGCCTTTTAAGCTAACTGCTTAACAAGCGAAGAACGCCGCTTTGGGCATTTAAAACGGCGTTCTTCGCTTGTCTCGGGCTTGGCGTGCTAAAGTCGGGGATGGCCTGAAAACGCACAATTAGACACATCACTTGCCGTGGGCGCGGGTTAAAAGGGCTCCACCCACCCTGCCGCTTCGTCCTTGCTAAAGCGGCCTCGCGGTGTTAGAATGCTCTTGCTTTTGCTTTTTATGCTGCTTTCGGGGGTGCTTTTATCAAAGAAACGGCGCGCGGCCTTTGGACGAGGGATTTCTCCATAATAACTTTCGGAACCGCGGTGTCCATGCTGGGCAACGCTATAACGGGCTGTGCCATAGGACTGCTGGTGCTGGATTACAGCGAGTCGGTCTTTTTGTACACCCTCTTTATCG
>JAUNBN010000235.1 GCA_030527085.1 Oscillospiraceae bacterium | reverse complement strand
GACGCTTTCAGAAAATCCGCGCCCTTTTCGGGCTGCCTTGCCGAGGATTACAGCGAGGGCTTAAGGGGCTTGCCGCCCGCCGAGCTTATAAAATACACGCTCGCCGACGGCTCCACCCTCGCGGTGCGCCCCTCGGGAACAGAGCCAATTTTAAAGGTCTACTATTCGGCGCGCGGCGCGGACAAAAACGCCGCGGACTCACGCCTTGAAAAGCTCAAGACGGCGCTCAGGAGGTATTTGAAATGAATGTCGTGCTTCTCTCGGGCGGCTCGGGCAAGCGGCTCTGGCCGCTCTCCAACGAGGTGCGCTCCAAGCAGTTTTTAAAGCTGTTCAAAAACGGCGAGGGCGAATATGAATCCATGGTGCAGAGAAACTGCCGCCAGCTCGCCGAGGCCCTTCCGGGCGCGCGGGTGCTCATAGCCACGAGCCGCGCGCAGGTGCCCTCTCTCAAAAACCAGCTCGGCGGGGATGCACTGCTCTGCGTAGAACCCGAACGCCGCGACACCTTTGCGGCGATAGTTCTCTCCTGCGCCTGTCTCAAATACGAGCTGGGCCGCCCCGACAATGAGGCCGTAATAATCGCCCCAGTAGACCCCTATACAGAGCCAGGATTTTTCGGGAGCTTCGAGCTCCTCGAGGCGGCGCTCAAAGAAACCGGCTGCGCGCTCGCGCTCATAGGCTCGAAGCCAACTTTCCCCACGGCGAAATACGGCTATATCTTCCCCGAGCGCGAGGGCTCGGAGCCTTTCAGGGTAAGGGAGTTTAAGGAAAAGCCCTCGGAGGCCGAGGCCGCCCGATATATAGAGGAGGGCGCGCTTTGGAACTGCGGGGTCTTCGCGCTCACCATAGGCCGCGCGCTCTCCTACGCGAGAAAATATATAAACTTCGCCAGCTTCGCGGAGCTGGAAAGGCAGTTTACCGCTCTGCCTAAGATAAGCTTCGACTATGAGGTGACGGAAAGAGAGCAGGACATAAGGGTCATTGAGTTCAGCGGCCTCTGGCGCGATTTGGGAACCTGGAACACGCTGGCCGAGGCCATGGACTCCCCATACTACGGCGAGGTGGTCTTCGGCGGCGACTGCGAGGGTACGAGCGTTATAAACGAGCTGGGGCCTCCGGTGCTGGTCATGGGACTTAAAAACGCCGTAATAGCTGCCGGGCCGGACGGTATCATCGTTTCCGACAAGCGCGAGAGCTCTTATATAAAGCCCTATGTCGAGGCGATGGAGCTGCGGCCTCAATATGTTGAAAAGGCCTGGGGGCATTATGTGATGATAAGTCCTGCCCGGGAGGGCTCAGGCTCCTCTGCAAGGCAGCTTTTTATAAAAAAAGACCGAGCGATAGGCCCTAAAACAAGGGGCGATCGCTCTCTCACTTTCGCTTCGATGAGCGGAGAGGTATTGCTTAAAATCGGAGAGAAAGAGCTGACGCTCAAGGCCGGAGACAGCCTAAGGGTAGCCCCCGGCGAGGAATATACCTTAAGCGCCCTTGAGGACTCCTGCCTTATCGAAATACAGCTGGACAAAACCTGAGAGCGGAGGTCAAGCCCCCCTTAGACTCCGCCCCGCCCTCTGCTTTGGGATTTAAACGCCCCGCTCTTTCTCCTCGCGCCTGAGCACGGCGCTCTCGGTAACTACAATATCCATCTTTACGTCGTGCGCCGCCGAGGGCAGGCGATTTTTCAAAAGCGCCTCGCGGCAGAGCGCGGCTCTTAAAATATCTGAGTTTTCAAAGTAGCGGTCGTAGTAGCCGCCCGCGTTGCCGAGCCGTTCGAAGCCCCGCGAGCACATTAGCGCCGGCACCACGGCGAGGTCTATGCTCTCCCTGTTCACGAGCGGCGCGTCCGCCGAGGGCTCCCTCAAACCGAAGCGACCCTCCTTCACGTCCTCAAGGGAGCGTATGAGGCGGGCGGTCATCGTGCGGTTCTCCCCGCAGAGCGGAACGCAGACTAGCTTTCCGCTCTCGAGCGCGTTATTTATTATGCCGTCGGTATCTATCTCGAGTTCTGTGGAGCAGTAGCAAAACACCGTTTGAGCCTCGGCGTATTCGGGCAGAGAGAGCAGCCCCTCCTCAACCGACACGCTGAGCTCGGGCAGCTTGTCTTTGTTTTTAAGACAGTAGCTCCTCGCCTCGCGGCGCAGGGCGCTCTTTCTCTCCATAAGCAGCCTGTCGGTCTGGGTCTTGAAGACCCTGCCGCAGAAGACGAAGCACAGTGCCTGCACGAATATCATCACCAGCGCGTTGAGCGCCCGCCCGGGTATCATGGCCACCACCGCGCCCCGGTAGAGGATATACAGCCAGAGCGTGTTGAGGCCGAGGCTGCATATCAGTCCGCT
>JAUNBN010000234.1 GCA_030527085.1 Oscillospiraceae bacterium | reverse complement strand
CATTGTATAATAATTTAACTATATACTGAACGCGTCTTTTCCCGAGGGCGCCGCGCGGGTTTCTGCGCTTTCGGCCGGGGCAAAACCGCAAGCGACCCTTTTCCCCTCCTGCGGCGGGGAAAAGACAGCGAAAAATCCACGCGGCGGAACACACCCGCAAAACCGCAAGCATTGACAAAAGGGCGAGAAATATGGAAACAAATCCGGGAAGCATAAGCAGCCGCTTTCCCCTGAAAACCAAATGGCTTTTCGCAACTGTAGTCGCGCTCGTGATTATAGCCTTTTTGCTGTTCATAAGAGCCTTTAACCTGCAGCTCTACCAGCAGCGCGCCTACAGCCTGGAGCAGGTTACGGAGAAGGTCGTTGAGGTGGTGGACAACACCATCGCGAGCGAATGGGACCGCCTGCGCTATGTCTCCTATTCCCTCTCGCGGTCCTCCGGCTTCTCCGGCGAGGAGCTGCTCGATTATCTTACCTCGCTGCATTCAAATCTCTCCGACTCAACCGGCGACTGGAGGGTTTCCTGTATAGACGCTTCGGGCGGTCACTACCTCTGGGACGGCAGCCGCGGCCGCTGGCCGCTCCCGGAGCTGCTTTTGGAAAGCCAGCCGCAGCAGCAGATAGCCATTATGGAAACCGACGAGAACGACTCCGAGCAGATGGCCTTTATCTACCGCCTGCCGCAGCCCGTTGCGCTCGCCGACGGAACGAGCCTCACCCACAGCGTGCTCTGGCGGGAGATGGAATCCTTCGGCGAGGCGCTGAACGTCTCCGCCTTTGAGGACGACAGCTACTCCTACATAACGGACAGCAACGGAATGCGCCTCTACCACCAGAAAAACCAGTCCGAGCTGCTCGCGGCCTACAACCTGCTCGCGGCCATGGAGAACTCTCAGTTCCTCTACGGCTCCTCCTACGAGGAGCTCGAAAGGAGCATAGGCGAAAGCGAGCCCTATGTTTTTGAAATAGAGCGCGAAAACGGACGCTATTTCGCCGCCTGCTTCCCCTTGAGCTTTAACGACTGGCGGCTCTTTGTGTTCGTTGCCGAGGACAGGCTCAGCGGCCATACCGAGGGCATGATACAGAGCCTCGTATTACAGATAATCGGCATAGCGCTGCTCATTATAATATTAATCTGGTTCTTTGTTTACGAGAACTCGCGCCAGACCATCGCCCGCCAGCAGCTCGCCGTTGAGGCGGCGCGCAGCGCGAGCCAGGCGAAGTCCGACTTTCTCTCGCATATGTCGCACGACATACGAACGCCGCTCAACGGCATTATGGGAATGTGTCATATCGCGAAAACTCAGTTGGACGACCCCGAGTCCCTGACGGCCAGCCTCGACAAGATAGACCTCTCCTCCCGACAGCTCATGCGCCTTATAAACGACGTTCTGGATATGACGCGCATAGAGCACGGCAAGATAGAGATTAACAACCGCCCGCTCAATCTCTACAAGCTGCTCAGCGAATGCCTCGTTCATATCGAAGCGCAGGCGAAGGAAAACGGCATAGCCTGCGAAAAGGACATAAGCTCGCTCAAGCGCCCCTGCGCCATGGGAGACGAGCTGCTGATTAACCAGATACTCACAAACCTTCTGGGCAACGCCGTTAAATTCACGGGCGAGGGCGGGCGCATCTGGCTGCGCGCCTCGGACGAGGACGCGGGGGACCAAAGAAGCATCTATCGCTTCGAGGTAGAGGACACGGGCAGCGGCATGTCGCCCGAGTTTTTAGAGCGCCTTTTCGAGCCCTTCACTCAGGAAAACGGCGGCAGCCGAACCAAATATGAGGGCACCGGGCTGGGGCTTTCAATAGTAAAGAGCCTGGTGGACGAGCTGGGCGGTGAAATAAGCGTCCGCAGCGAGTTCGGAAAGGGAAGCTGCTTTACGGTGCTGCTCCCGCTGGAAAACTGCTCCGAGGAGGATTTGCCCAGGCAGGGCCTCGAGCCGCAGCTCACCGGGACGCTCGGGAATATGCGCGTGCTGCTTGTTGAGGACAACGACATAAACCGCCTGATAGCCCAGAACATACTCGAGGAGTTCAGGGTGAGCGTCGATACCGCCGTTAACGGCAAGCAGGCTCTTGAGGTCTTCGAGGCCTCGCCCATTCGGCATTACGACCTTGTGCTTATGGATTTGAGAATGCCCGTGATGGACGGTCTCGAGGCCTGCCGCCGTATCCGCGCGCTCGAAAGGGAGGATTCAGGCGTTCCGATAGTCGCGCTTACGGCGGACGCCTTCCTTTCCGACAGGGAAAAATCCCTCGCCGCGGGAATGAATGACCACCTCGTCAAGCCGATAAATATCCCGCAGCTCGCGGAGATTCTGCTCAGATACAGC
>JAUNBN010000015.1 GCA_030527085.1 Oscillospiraceae bacterium | reverse complement strand
CACGGCCGGAGCCGTCCTGCTCATGTGGCTGGGCGAGCAGATAGACGCCAAGGGAATAGGCAACGGCATCTCGCTGCTCATCTTCACCGGCATTATCGCCGGACTGGTCAGCGCCTTCGGACAGATTGTCACTTACTTCCAGATGGCCTCCGGAACCTACACGGATTCCACCGGAACGGCTGTGGCGGCCCAGCCCTCTCTCTACTGGCTCGTGCCGCTGATAATACTGATGTTCGCGGGCATGTTCGTGCTTATAATAACGGTGCACGCCGCCGAAAGGCGCATACCCGTTCAGTACGCGAAGCGCGTCGTGGGCCGCAAGATGTACGGCGGCCAGGCGACCAACATACCTATAAAGGTCAATATGACCGGCGTTCTGCCCGTCATCTTCGCCTCCGCCTTCCTCTCCGTGCCGGGAACGATAAAGGACTTTTTCAGCATAAACACCGGCTTCTGGGGAACCTTCCTGGGCTGGTTCCAGACCAGCGGCTGGGGCTACGCGATAATGTACGCGCTTCTCATTCTGGGCTTCAACTACTTCTACACGGCGGTGCAGTACAACCCCGTGGAGATAGCGAACAACCTGCGCAAGAACGCGGGCACGATACCGGGCGTTCGCCCGGGCAAGCCCACTTCGGACTTCATAGCCCGAATAGTTTCCAAGATAACCTTTATCGGCGGCATCTTCTTAATACTCGTAGCAACGCTGCCGATAGTTATAACAAACCTGACGGGGATAAACATCTCTCTGGGCGGCACCTCGGTGCTCATAGTCGTCGGCGTCGCGCTCGAGATATCCAACACGCTGGAGTCCTATATGCTGATGAGGCATCACAAGGGCTTCCTCGAATGAGAAAGGAAGGCTTGTTATGAAGCTTATTCTTCTGGGCGCGCCCGGAGCGGGCAAGGGAACTCAGGCCGAGATAATCGCCGAGAGGCTCTCCGTTCCGATAATAAGCACGGGCAACATCCTCAAGGAGGCAGTCCGCGAGGGCACCGAGCTGGGGCTGAAGGCCAAGAGCTTTATGGATAAGGGGGAGCTGGTGCCCGACGAGCTTATTATCGGCATCGTCAGCGAGCGCCTCGCGCAGCCCGACTGCGCCGACGGCTTTATACTCGACGGCGTGCCCCGCACAGTGGCTCAGGCCGAGGCCCTCGAGGAGATGGGCGTTGTTATCGACAGGGTAGTCAATATAGACGTGCCCGACGAGATAATAGTGCCGCGCATCACCGGGCGCCGCTCCTGCAGGCAGTGCGGTTCCTCCTACCACGTCGAGTTCAAGACCCCCAAGCAGGAGGGCGTCTGCGACAAGTGCGGCGGCGAGCTCGTGACCCGCAGCGACGACGAGGAATCGACAGTTAAAAACCGTCTCAGGGTCTATCATGAGACGACGGAACAGCTTATAGACTATTACAGCGGCAAGGGCAAGCTTCGAGAGGTGAACGGCGACGGCGAAATGTGTGATATAACCCGCGCCATTCTGGAAGCGCTCGAGGCCTGAGATGATAGTTATAAAAACGGCCGCCGAGATAGAGCTTATGAAGGAGGCCTGCCGAATCTCGGCGGGCGCCCTCAAGGCGGGCGGCGAGGCCGTAGTCCCCGGGGCCACCACCGAGGACGTCGACGCCGCGGTTCGGGATTATATCCGCTCCGAGGGCGCTAAGGCAACCTTTTTAGGCTACGGGGGCTTCCCCAAAAGCGCCTGTGTTTCGGTAAACGAGGAGGTAATCCACGGAATACCGAGCCGCAAGCGCCGCCTTAAAGAAGGAGATATAGTCAGTATCGACGTAGGCGCGTTCAAAAACGGGTTTACCGGCGACAACGCGGCTACCTATGCGGTAGGGCAGATAGACGGGAGGGCGCAGAAGCTTTTGGACGTCACCCGCGAAGCCCTGCGGCTGGGTATTGCCGCCGCAAAGCCCGGAAACCGCGTGGGGGATATAGGCCACGCGGTGCAAGCTTACGCCGAGGAGAACGGCTGCTCAGTAGTGCGCGACTTTGTCGGGCACGGCGTGGGCAGGGAGCTTCACGAGGAGCCCGAGGTACCGAATTACGGTCGCGCCGGACACGGCGCTAGGCTGGTGCCGGGCATGACGATCGCTATCGAACCCATGCTCTGTCTGGGGGGATACGAGGTCGAGGTGCTCGATAACGACTGGACGGTCGTTACGCGCGACGGCAGCCTGTCGGCTCATTTTGAACACAGCGTTCTCATCACGAAGGACGGCCCCCTTGTTCTGACCGTCATATAAGGGGGAGGGAACGAAATGGAAATAAAGAAAGGCTTCGCCGCGCTCTCAAAAGCGGGGCGGGACAAGGGCAGGTTTTTCGCCGTGCTCTCGCTCGAGGGCAATTACGCTCTCGTTGCGGACGGCGACTTAAGGCCGCTTGAGCGGCCCAAGCGAAAGAACCTGCGGCATCTCGGGGCGACCGGCCACCGCTTCGACCCCGGGGAGCTTGGAAGCGATAAGGCGCTGCGAAACGCGATAAAAGCGCGCTTCGGCGGCGGAAATCCGTCAAAGGAGGGTTAAACTTGTCCAAGGATGACGTTTTGGAACTCGAGGGTATAGTCCGCGAAGTGCTGCCCAACGCAACCTTTCTCGTGGAACTGCAAAACGGCCACAAGATCCAGGCCCACATCTCGGGCAGGCTGCGCATGAACTTTATACGCATACTCGCCGGAGACCGCGTTACCGTCGAGATGTCGCCTTACGATCTTACAAAGGGCCGCATCACATGGCGGACCAAGTGACGCCAGGGAGGTAAAGGAAAATGAAAGTAAGACCTTCGGTAAAGCCTATGTGCGAGAAGTGCAAGATAATCAAGCGCAAGGGCAAAGTTATGATAATCTGCAAAAATCCCAAACACAAGCAGCGCCAGGGTTAGGCGAAAAGCTTTAAAATTTTCGGAGGATAGAATATGGCAAGAATTGCCGGTGTAGACCTGCCTCGTGAGAAGAGGGTGGAGATAGGGCTTACCTATATCTACGGTATCGGTCAGAGCAGCGCCAAAAAGATAATCGCCGACACGGGCGTCAATCCCGACGTGAGGGTTAAAGACCTCACCGACGAGGACATAGCCAAGCTGCGCGATTATATAGACAAGAACCTCACCGTTGAGGGCGACCTGCGCAGGAACGAGAGGTTCGATATCAAGCGCCTCATAGAGATAGGCTGCTATCGCGGCGTGCGCCACCGCAAGGGACTCCCCGTCCGCGGTCAGCGCTCCAAGACGAACGCAAGGACCCGCAAGGGCCCGAAGAGAACGATAGCCAACAAGAAGAAGTAAGGAGGCGCGAAGTCGCAAAATGGCAGTTAAGCAGACAAAAAAAGCAGGAACAGCTACGCGCAAACGCCGCGAGCGTAAGAATATCGAAAAGGGCGCCGCGCATATCCAGGCCACCTTCAACAACACCATAGTTACCATAACGGACGTAGCCGGAAACGCGGTCTCCTGGGCCAGCGCCGGCGGACTGGGCTTCCGCGGCTCGAGAAAGTCCACCCCCTACGCCGCCCAGATGGCGGCCGAGGTTGCCGCCAAGGCGGCGATGGAGCACGGCATGAAGACCGTAGAGGTCTTTGTAAAGGGCCCGGGCTCGGGACGCGAGGCGGCAATACGCGCGCTTCAGGCCGCGGGGCTCGAGGTAAGCATGATAAAGGACGTTACGCCCATACCCCACAACGGCTGCCGTCCGCCCAAAAGACGCCGCGTATAACAAAGGAGGAAATGGAATAAATGGCAAAGAATATGCAGCCCGTAGCCAAGCGCTGCAAGGCTCTGGGCATTTCCCCCGCGGTAATGGGCTACGCCAAGAAGACCACCGTGCGGGGCGCCGGCAAGAACATTCGCAGAAAGCAGTCGGAGTACGCTCTGCAGCTTAAGGAAAAACAGAAAGTCAAGTTTATTTACGGTATGCTCGAAAAGCAGTTCAGGAGCTATTACGAGATAGCCTCCCGCCGCCCCGGGCAGACCGGCGAAAACCTCCTGCAGATGCTGGAGCGCCGCCTTGACAACGTGGTCTACAGGCTAGGCTTCGCCGCCACAAGGCGCGAGGCCCGCCAGCTCGTGAGCCACGCACACTTCACCGTGAACGGCAAGAAGGTAAATATACCCTCTTATCAGGTCAAGACCGGCGACGTAATAGCCGTTAAGGAAGGCAGCCGCTCCTCCGTCAAGTTCAGCTCCCTTACGGGCGCGGACGCGCCGGTAGTGCTGGTGCCCGAATGGCTCAGCCGCGAGGCAGGAGAGCTCAAGGGCAGCGTAGCGCGCCTTCCCGAGCGCTCCGATATAGAGTACGAGGTCGAGGAGCATTTCATCGTCGAGCTCTATTCCAAGTAAACCTGCGGTGAAGAAGTCCGAAGGGACTGCGAAAAAAGACGGCGCTTTAAAGAGCCGCCCATAGGAGGGTTTTTGATGATAGTAATAGAGAAGCCCAAGATAGAAACCGTTGAACTGTCCGCCGACGGCTCCTACGGCAAGTTCGTAGTTGAGCCTCTGGAGAGGGGCTTCGGCACAACGCTCGGAAACGGGCTGCGCCGCGTTCTGCTCTCCTCCCTTCCCGGCGTGGCGGTGCGCTCGATAAAAATAGACGGCGTGCTGCACGAGTTTTCCACGATAGAGGGAATAAAGGAAGACGTCACCGAGATAGTTCTCAACGTTAAGGGTATCACCGCAAAGCTGCACTGCGAAGGTCCGAAGACGGTCTATATAGAGGCCGAGGGCGAGGGCGAGGTGACGGCCGGCAGCATAAAGGCCGACAGTGAGATAGAGATACTCGACCCCGATTGGCATCTGGCCACGCTGGGCGAGAACGCCAAGCTCGTTATGGAGTTAACCTTCGATAAGGGGCGGGGCTACGTCTCGTCCGACCGCAACAAGCAGGCGGTCGCGGGGCAGATAGGGGTAATCCCCGTGGACAGTATTTACACCCCCGTGCTCAAGGCCAACTACACGGTTGAGAACACCCGCGTAGGCCAGATAACCGACTACGACAAGCTCACGCTTGAGGTGAGGACGGACCGCACGATAAACGCAAAGGAGGCCGTCTCCCTGGGAGCGAAGGTACTCTGCGACCACTTGAGCCTCTTTATGGATCTCTCCGAGGACATACTCGAGACGGAGATCCTCGTTGAAAAGGACGAGAAGAGCAAGGAAAAGATGCTCGAAATGACCATTGAGGAGCTGGACCTGTCCGTCAGGAGCTTCAACTGCCTCAAGCGCGCGGGCATCAACACGGTAGAGGACCTTATAAACAAGTCTCAGGACGACATGATGAAGGTGCGCAACCTCGGCATCAAGTCGCTCGAGGAGGTCACCGGAAAGCTCCGGTCGCTCGGCTTCGACTTCGCGTCCATAGACGAATGAAGAAACACTGTTAAAGGAGTAAAGTGCCATGGCACCCATGAGAAAGCTCGGCAGGACGAGCGACCAGCGCAAGGCGATGCTGCGCGCTATGGTGACTTATCTTTTCGAGAACGGCAAAATAGAGACCACCGTTACGCGCGCCAAGGAGGTGCGCTCCGCGGCCGAAAAGATGATAAGCGTAGCTAAGGATCAGACCCTGCACTCCCAGCGTCAGGTGTATTCCTACATCACGAAGGAGACCGTCGCCAAAAAGCTCTGCGACGAGGCCTATGACCGCTACGGCGACCGCAGCGGCGGCTACACGCGCATAGTGCGCATAGGCCCGCGCCGCGGCGACGCGGCCGAGATGGCCATAATAGAGCTCGTATAAGCAAAGTGGCTTTGCCCCGCGCTCTGCAGCTTATATAAAAAGTTTGATTGCATTCAACAAAGAACCGGCCGGGACTCCGCAGAATAAAACGGAGCGCGGCCGGTTTTTTTGAAACTGTTCAAGAGCGGGTATTACACGCGAAGGGATCCTCCCTTATTTGCGTCAATAAAACTACTGATATTGAAAATTCACAGGAGCGAGATCAGAGACTAATCACTCCCGCCTGTGACTGTAACGCTCTCCTTGCCGTAGTAGGCGGCGACGGCTCCGTAGTCGAGGTCGCGGTAGAAGAGCAGGTAGGGCCGCGTCTTTATAGGCTCAAACACAGCCTCGCTCACCGTCTCGTCGAAGAGAACTTCGCGCCTCGCTGTCTGCTCGGCGGCGTAGGCCTCGGCCTCGCCGCTCGCAAGCGACCAGAGCGCCGAAAGCGAGGTCACGCGCTGCTGAACATCCATGGGCTGCTCGGCGTCGAAGACGTCGAAGCGATCGAACTGCGCGAGCGAGAGCAGGAAAACAAGGCAGCAGAGCGCCGTGAGAGCTCCTTTAAGCGTTTTAAGGCTCTTTGGCAGAAAAAGGCCGCCGCGCCGCTCGAGCCAGCCCAGCCAGTATACCGCAAGAAAGACCAGAGCGATAAGAAAGACCCAGAAGCACATATTGAATATGCGCCCCGAGCCGCGCCCGTCGCGGGCGTAAATAAGCGGCGTGCTAACAGAACAACAAATACCCAATGCGATAAGGCTTACAAGGCCCGGCAGCTTAAAGGAAAAGGCGCTCGAGCGGATATAGGGAAGCAGAACCGCGGCGATAAAGCCCGTTAGAATCAAAATCGGAACGCAAAGCCATTTGCCGAAATACACTCCCGAGAAAAAGAGGGAATAGACTATCGCGCGCAGAGGGTCGGACGAGGCTGCCTGCTCGGCCACCCGGCCTTGGGCGCCGCCTGAAAACGCGGTCGCAAAAAAGGCGCAAAGCGCGCCCAACGCGCCGAAGAGCGCGGCCCAGCGGCCTTTTGAACGCGCAAGGAAAAGCCAGAACGTCAGGCATACCCAAACGAGGACCGCCGTGAGCCCGGGCACAAAATAGGTGAAAAGTTCCGCCGCGGCGCTTGTGAGAAAGAGCGCGGCGGCGCGCCATTTGTCAGCCTTAAGAGAGCCCTCGGAGCGGCTTAAAAGAGAAACGGCCAGGCTGGCTGTAAGCAGCTGGAGCATGAATGGCAGGGTGTAGGAGGTTGTCGGCAGGTAGTTATAAAAACCCTCTACCCCGCTGGGCAAAAACTGCATGGCTGTAAGAGTAAAAAGACTCGCGCTTGTAAGCGAGGCCGCGCGGCTCGCGGAAAGAAGCCTTCTCAGGCAGGTGTAAACAAAGAGCAGACAGATAAGCGCAAAGAGCAGGATGTAGACCGCCGAGCCCCACATATAGGTGTTTTCCCGCGCGCTTTCGGCAAAGATATCCGGCATAAGGGCGTTAAAGAATCCGATAAAATTGCCGTAGATTTCTTCAAAACAGCTTCTTGCGGAGGCCAGCGCCTGCGGCAGGATGCTTTTACCCTCCAGCAGAAGAGCCCGCGAGGCGGCCGACCAGTTGAAGTCATCCCAGGAGGGGTAGTTGAAGCGGGTCAAAAGCAGCATGGGCACGAGGCTCAAAATCAGTGTGCCGAGACAGATAAGGGCTGCGGCGCGCTCGCTGAAGCCCTCTTCTATAAAATGGCGCAGTTTTGCTTTCATCGGCGCTTCTCCAAAACACGTTTCTAAAAGAATAGCACAAGCGCGCCGCGCATTCAACAGCATAAGGCGGCGGGCAGCGGCCCGAAAGCGTGTGAGATGCCGTACTCCCTCGCCCTTCGGCGGGGAGTATGGTGATTTCCGCGCAATCGGCAGTTGAAGGGGCGGGCAGCGGCCCGAAAGCGTGTGAGATGCCGTACTCCTCCGCCCTTCGGCGGCTGAAAGACAGTGGAGAATCCACGCGGGATACTCCCCGCAGAGCAAAGGGCTTTTCAAAATCCATAAAATCTGATATCATATTACAAAACCTGCCTAGCGCTTTATCATCAGCGCCGGGCTTTTCGTCAAATCTGGGAGAAAGGGAGCCGCTTATGACTCCGCTTTTAAATACGGAGGCCTTCGAAAAAGCCAAAGCATTTCTCAACAGCTTTCCTGCCGGAATATACCGCCTGCGTCTTACAGAACCCCGCTGCGTGGACTTTGTGAGCGAGGGGCTCTGCGCTATTACAGGCTATACGCGCGAGGAGCTGCTGCGTCTCACGCCGGAGGGAGTTCCCGCCTTTGTCTGCCCCTCGGACAGGGAGCGTATAAGCGTCGAGTTCGCCGTGCTCGAAAGGATGGCCGAGAGCGCGGAGCTCGAGTACGGCTATATACACAAGAAAAAGGGCCCGCGTTTGGCTCTGGACAGAGTGCTGACGGTGAAGGAGGAGGGCGGCACCGTTTGGGGCTACTGCCATTTTATGGAGCAGAGGGACGGCTCCCGGAACGAGAGAAGGCTCTTGAGCGAAAACGAAGCGCTGCGCGACAGCGAGCGGCTGATGCGGCTTGTGGCCGAGCATTCAAACCGCGCGGTCTACAGCCTCGACCTCGCCTCGGGCGCGCTTCGCTCCATAGACCTTACGAAAAGCGACCTCAACCTACTGCCCTCCTTTTGCCGGGGGCTCGACCGACCGGACTTTCAGGGCTGCGTGCTGGAGGAGAGCAGGGCTCAGCTCAAGGCCGTGCTCGCCGATATTTATTCGGGCAAGCCCGAGGGCGAGACAAGGCTGCGCATTACCGCCTCCAACGGCGAGCCGCGCTGGTTCGAGGTGAGATACAGCCTTATACCCAGAGATGGGGAAGCTCCGGCCTCGGCGCTTATAAGCTTTTTGGATATTAGCGATACCCACGAGCGCGAGCTGGCCTACGCGCGTTACAAGCAGAGCGTAGACAGCAACTCAAAGGAGAATGTTCTCTATTACGAGGCCGACCTCGACAACGACCGTATAGAAAAAACGGGAGGCTCCCACCTCGACCTGATACCTCTAAAGGAGGGCCAACCCTACAGCGAGGCTGTCGAAAGGCTGAGGGAGCTCTATTTCAGCGAGGCCGACGCGCAAAGGGCCGCAAAGCTCTTTTCGCGCGAGAGGCTTATTGAGCAGTTCGCAGCGGGGGTCAGCAAGTGCAAGGCCGAGTTTCCCGCCGTGTTTAAGGACGGCGCCACGCATTGGATACACTGCGGCAAGCAGATGGTCGCCGACCCCTACAGCAAGCATATAAAGGTCTTTACCAGTGTAATCGATATTAGCGAGGAAAAGGAGCGCGAAAGCGAGAGCCGCCGCCTGGCCGAGCACGACGGCATGACCGGGCTTTACAACCGCGCTACGGGCGAGAGACTCATTAACGAGACCCTCGCGGGAGGCAGGCGCTGCGCCCTTTTGATGATAGACCTGGACGACCTCAAAAACATAAACGACAGCCTTGGCCATATGGAGGGCGACAGGGCACTCGAGGGCATAGCCGAGGCGATGCGAGCGCATTTCAGGCCGGGCGACATACTCTGCCGCAGCGGCGGCGACGAGTTTATAGCTCTGCTGGCGGATATTCAGAGCAAGGCCGGACTTCGCGGCGCAATAAACGCCTTTTTAAAGAAGGTTTCAGAGCTGAGGGTGGGCTCGAAAAACGAGGCGAGAGTTCGCTGCAGCATCGGCGTCTCCTTCAGTTTTTCGGACGGCAGCGATTTCGACACGCTCTACCGTCAGGCCGACCTCGCGCTCTACCACGTCAAGCGCGGAGGAAAAAACAGCTTTGCCTTCTATACGCCCGAAATGGAGCGAAAGGACTTCAAGTACCAGCCCCCGACGAGGACAACGCTGGCCGACGTCCACTGGCAGGAGAACTCGGACTACGGCAAGCTCCTTATGGCGCTCTCCGCACTCTATCCCCTTATCATCTCCGCCAACCTGACGAAGAACAGCTATTATATGCTGGAATACGACTCTTTCGCCTCCCACGCCGCCGCCGATTACGGCAATTTTGACGAGCTGATAGATACCGGAGCGAGCACCTTCCATCCCGAGGACAGGGCTTCCTTTTTAAACGCCTTCAGCCGTCAATGCCTGTTTGAGGCGCACGCGCGCGGCGAGCGGTCCGTGACCCATGAGGGCCGCCAGATGGGAGACGATGGAGTCTACCGCTGGACGAGGACGCATGTCGTCTTCGCCAGCGAGAATGAGGACGTTTGCCAAATCACCTTCGCCAACAATATAGAGGACGAAAAGAACACCCAGCGCGAGGCCCTGCGCATGGCGAGGCTCCTTGAGCAGATTACCTCGCGCAGCTTTGAATATGTCTGCGTGCTCTATACGGACACGGGCGAGTACGAGCTCTTTACAAATGTCGGCTCGAACAGCCACAGCGTGCCCTCGCGCGCCGACTTCAACGAGGTTACCGCCGAAATAAGGGATATCTTTGTAGTTGAAGAGGAGAGGGAGGAATATTACAACAAGGCCGCTCTGGAAACGGTAGTTCGCCGCATGGAGGAAACGGGCGGCAGCTACAGCTACCGCTACCGCCTGAGCGACGGCGAGCGCGAGGCCGCCTTCTACTACTGCGAGCCCACGCACTCCAAGCTCATTATGACGGTAAAGAAGCTGTAAGGGCAAAAGGAAGAAGCCGGGCGCTTTTGGGTTCGCCGGACACCTGCGCGAAAATAGCCCGCGAGCTTTCGGGAGCATTCAGGAGAAATACGAAGAAAAACGAAGTTCTCTCAAGACAAATTAAAATTTTGAGTAAAAATTATTGACAGGCAGACCGCGCGAGAGCTATAATACAACTCGGCGCGTAAATTCGAGCGCCTCATTTTTACTCAGAGCAGAGCCGCGCCAGCGCGGCATAGCACTTTCAGGGAGGAAACAATGTCCACTACCATGCAAAAGCCTGCCGAGGTAGAGCGCAAGTGGTATATCATTGACGCCGCCGGCGTCCCGCTTGGGCGCACGGCCGTCAAGGCCGCCAACCTGCTTCGCGGCAAGAACAAGCCCAGCTTTACGCCCAATGTAGACTGCGGCGACCACGTTATCGTAATCAACTGCGAAAAGGCCGTGCTCACGGGCGCGAAGCTCACCCAGAAGCACTACTACCGCCACTCCGGCTGGATAGGCGGCCTCAAGGCCACCCGCTACGACAAGCTCATGAAGGAGCGCGCCGATTTCGCGATGAAGCTCGCGGTCAAGGGAATGCTCCCCGACACGACGCTGGGCCGCAAGGCGCTCACCCGCCTGCGCGTCTATAAGGGCGCCGAACACAAAAACGCTGCGCAGCAGCCGCAGCCCTACGAGGCTTAAGAAAGGAGCGATGGAATAATGTACGAGACCAGGCCATTTTTCTACGGAACGGGACGCAGAAAGTCCTCCGTCGCTCGCGTGCGCCTTTATAACGGCAGCGGCGCGGTAACGATAAACAAGCGCGATATCGACGATTACTTCGGGCTCGAAACCCTCAAGCTCATAGTCCGCCAGCCCCTGGAGCTCACGGAAAACAACGGCAAGTTCGACATCGTTGTCAACGTGACCGGCGGCGGCGTTGCCGGACAGGCGGGCGCAATACGCCACGGCATAGCCCGCGCCCTGCTCCAGTTCGACGAGAACCTCCGCCCCGCGCTCAAGAAGGCGGGCTACCTCACGCGCGACCCCAGAATGAAGGAGCGCAAGAAGTACGGTCTTAAAGCCGCTCGCCGCGCGCCCCAGTTCAGCAAGCGCTAATCTGCCTCAAAATGCCAAAAAACCCCGGAAATTCGCAGATTTCGGGGTTTTTGCTTTTGTAAGGGTTAGAAACTGGCTGTGTTAGTTTATTCTCATTTATAGGGGTTAATTTCGGGGAAATGGGTTAATTATCTGCGTTTCAGCAAGCGTTTCGAGGCTTGCGGGAAGCATTATCAGCCGCGTTTTAAACCCCGGCCTTTCTGTGAAGCCTTTAATCTGTAGGAAAGGCGGAGGCGGGTATTTCCTCGAGCTGTGCTTCTTCCTCCCCCTGCGCCGCCTGCGGCTCGGGCAGCAGAGTCTCCTGCGCGGTCTCCTCGTCCTCCTCGGCCCCATCGCCCGAACTGCCGCCTGAGGAGCCGAAATAGCTCAAGGGGAAGAGCTCGCCCGTGCCCTCGTTTACTATATGCCCGCCCGCTATTACGCCGTCCTTTACGAGCAGGATTGCTTTAAGGCCCTGCGGCGCGCCGGAATTTGTGACGCTGTAGCTGCATTTCAAGACGTTCTCCCCGCGCAGCGGCTCGAGGTCGAAGCCGTCGGCCTTGAGCATTTCGTTATACTCTGTGAAGCGCTCGTCGAACTCCTCGGGGACGCGCACCTGGGCCACCGTGCTCTGCAAATCCGTCTGTATGCCCCTCTCGAGCAGGTAGCTCACGCGCTGCTCGTCGCTGGCGCCCGGCGCCGCGCCCTCATCCTTTTTGCCGCCCTTGGCTATAGCTATGCCGGCGGCGGCCAACACCGCTACGCCGACTATTATTGCGAGCGTCTTTTTTATCTGCCGCTTTCCCACCGAAGCCGAATACATATATACACCCTTTCGATATTTTGAGTGTTAATATATATGCTCCCCGCTGCCCGCAAAATTACGTCTTTTAAAACAAAAGCTCAGTTTTTATGCCGTAACCCCTATGATTTCAGCAGGGCCGCGAGTTTTCGGCGGGGGGATACAGTGAAAAAAGCGCACAGTCGGTATACTGCCGGGCTTTTGCGTTTTTGAGCCGGGCGATTTCACGGCGAGAGCGCGTCACTGAGCCCGGTTTTCGGCGGGAGCGGCCCTTGTCATTTTGACCAAGAACAATCTCCCTCAAAGGCCCCTGCAGCGAGCTTTCGCAAGGTAAATGCTGAATTTTGCACAGCGAAGACCTGAAAATTTTGTATAATACTGTTGCAAAATTGTTTTACTTTGTGTAATATGTATATATATATTTGCGGTCGAAGCCGCACAATTAGACAATTAGTGATTATTACCAAAGCTCAAGGGTTCTGAGGGGGACTTTAAAATGTCTAACAGATTGTTTCAGGGCATCGTATACCAGATGAAGGACGCGGTGGACAGAACGGTGGGCGTTGCGGACGAAACCGGAACGGTCGTCGCCTGCAGCGACCTTTCGCAGATAGGCCTTGTTAAGAGCGGGCTTCCGGCCGAGATACCCTCGGGCGGGGCGCTGCACTCCGAGGGCTATACCTACCAGTACGCCGGGGAGGATCTCAAGCCCGAGTTCATCGTCTTTGTCGAGGGCACGGACGAGCCCGCGGCGCGCTATGCGGCGATGACGGTCATAGCGCTGACGAACGTAAAGCAGTTTTTCGATGAGAAATACGACAAGGCCAACTTCATAAAAAATGTGGTGCTCGACAACATCCTGCCCGGCGACGTATTCGCAAAGGCCCGTGAGCTGCATTTTCAGGGCGACGTCACGCGCGTCGTGCTGCTCGTCAGGGTGAGCCCGGGCGGGGAAATACCCGTGCTCGACATTCTCTCCGGCCTCTTCCCGGAGAAGCAGAAGGACTTTGTCTTTAATATCAGCGAGTCGGACACCGTGATAGTCAAGGAGATACGCCCCGGCATAGACTCGAAGGACATTGACAACCTCGCGCGCTCCATAGTCGATACCCTCGAGAGCGAGCACTATATAAGGGCCGTCGTCGGCATAGGCACCGTGGTAACGGGCATAAAGGAGCTGGCTGGCTCCTTTAAGGACGCGCAGGTAGCTCTCGACGTGGGCAAGGTCTTCGACACCGAGCGCTCCGTCGTTTCCTACGACAACCTCGGCATAGCCCGCCTCATTTATCAGCTCCCCA
>JAUNBN010000233.1 GCA_030527085.1 Oscillospiraceae bacterium | reverse complement strand
CGGCGGCTATGGGCGCGAAGGTCTTGCTTATGGAGGCGCCTGCGGAAAAGAGAGCTATGTCGAAGCCGGAATCGAAGCTGTCTTCCCTGAGTTCCTTTACCGTATAAGTCTTGCCGCAGAACTCGAGCTCGCTGCCCGAGCTCTTGGCCGAGGCGAAGAGCTCAAATTCACAGTCTGGAAGCTTCTGCTCCTCGAGCACCTGTAAAAACGCTCTGCCAACCATTCCCGTAGCCCCTACGATAGCTATCCTTTTCATTTGCTCCCCCTTAATTTTAAGCGGACAGTTTTTTCAGCGTTTTCCACGCCTTCGGCTAAACACCTTCAGGCCGCTTTGCTTTATCTCTGCTTGAATTGCTCCTCGCCTTGGCCTATAATAGGAAGGCGCGAAAAATTAAGCTTAATGATACCACCGCCAACATTTTATGTCAATCAAACCCTATTGGACACTTTAAGGAAAAACAAATGCTGCGTTCCGATTTCTTCTATTCGCTTCCAAGCGGGCTTATAGCCCAGCACCCCGCCGAGCCGAGAGACGGCTCGCGCCTTTTATATTTAGAGCGCGCAAGCGGCAGAAAGCGCGATATGGTCTTTAAGGATATCCGCTCTCTGCTCAAGGCGGGCGACCTTTTGGTCGTAAACGACAGCCGCGTGCTCGCGGCGCGGCTTTTGGGAAAAAAAAAGCACGGGCGCGAATATAGAGCTGCTTCTTTTAAAACCTCTGGGAAACAGGCGCTGGGAGTGTCTTGCCAAGCCCGCAAAGAGACTTAAAGAGGGGGCTGAATGCCGCTTTTCCGAGGAGCTCAGCGCGAGGATAGCGGGCGAGAGCGAGGACGGCAACCGAATCGTGGAGTTTTTCTTCGACGAGGGAAAATCCTTTTACGAGATACTCGACAGGGCAGGGGAGATACCACTGCCGCACTATATAACCGAGCCCCTTGCGGACCGGGAAAAGTACCAGACAGTCTATTCGCGCGAGCTCGGCTCCGCAGCCGCCCCCACGGCGGGCTTGCACTTTACCGAGGAACTGCTGAACGCCATAGAAGCAGACGGCATTGGACTCGCAAAAATAACCCTCCATGTAGGGCTCGGAACCTTCAGGCCCGTCAAGGAGGAAAACATCGAAGACCACCTTATGCACACGGAGCACTACACGATAAGCGAGAGCGCGGCGAACCTCATAAACGAAACCAGAGCTCGTAAAGGGCGCGTGATAGCCGTTGGCACTACCTCCTGCCGTACTCTTGAGGCCGCGGCGGGAAAGTACGGCCAAATACGAGCCTGCGAGGGCGAGACTGATATCTTTATTTACCCGGGCTATGAGTTTAAGGTCATTGACGGTCTTATTACAAACTTCCATCTTCCAGAGAGCACGCTGATAATGCTAGTCTGCGCCTTTGCGGGCTACGAGCGCACTATGGAAGCATATAAATACGCGGTAGAGCAGAAATACCGATTTTACAGCTTCGGGGACGCAATGGCAGTTTTGTAGTGCTTTGTCAACTTTATTGCGTCTTCAGCGGAGAATTACAGCATCGAAAACTCCATCCTGAAAGAGCAGTCGAGGTTTTAAAATCAATTGTAAAGCAGTTATGCTTTACAGCAGCTTATAGTTTATTTGAAGAATTATACTCCTCTGCCACCAGGTCCTTATCAAATGAGCTTCGCTTAAAGCCGAACTTAACCCAAGCCTTGAGCCACAGCAGCGGGTCGAGCAGGAAGCTTACCTTTTTGCCTTCACTATAAGGTCTTGAAACATAGCTTATAGGAATTTCAAGCGCGTTGTAGCCCTTTTTCAGCAGCTTTGTAGCTATTTCCCAGTCCAGGTCAAATCGGTTGCTCTCGAGCTTCAGTCCGAAAAGGCAGTCCTTTCTGAAGATCTTATACATCGTAAAGGGATCTTTCAGTTTTGTCCCACAGCTTATATTTATCATCCAGGTAAAGATAAGATGCCCGATATTCATAATATCCGAAAGCAGCCTGTTTTTCTCAAAGGAGCGCATTTTAACGCTCCCCGAATGTCTTGAGCCGAGAACAAAAGCGCGCTCGTAATTGATTATTGGTTTTAAAAGCCTGTCGTAGTCCTCAATATCGTACTCGAGGTCACCGTCCTGTATGGCGATTATCCCGCCTGTCGCGCGGCTCAAGCCCGTGCGAACGCCGTGGCCCTTGCCGCGAGGCTCGTCCTCAAAGACCAGCTTGACAAAGGGATTATTTCCATATTCCTTAACAATTTCACGCGTGCCGTCACTCGAATTGCTCTCAACTATCACTATTTCTTTCTCAAGCCCGCAAAAATCCTTCTTGACGAGCAGTTCCAGCACCTCTCTGACCGTAGCCGCTTCGTTATAAACGGGCATTAT
>JAUNBN010000014.1:4178-13706 GCA_030527085.1 Oscillospiraceae bacterium | reverse complement strand
CTCGACCTTGTCGTAATCGCGTTTAGCGATCTCTATTTTGTCGTCCTGCTCGCGCAGGCCTGAGCGCGAGCGCTCGATTGTGTCGCAATACAGCGTTATCTCAAGGCCCTTTTTCTCCTCGGCAAGCTCCAAAAAGCGCAGGGCCTGCTCGCGCTGCCGCTCAAGGGGCCCCAGACGCTGTGTGAGCTCGTCGAGTATATCTCTGAGGCGCGAGAGGTTGTCCTCAGCGGCCTCGAGCCTTCTTTCGGCGTCGTTCTTGCGGAAGCGGAACTTGGCTATGCCGGAGGCCTCCTCGAATATCTCGCGGCGCTCCGAGCTCTTCGCGGCGACTATCTCGGCTATTCTTCCCTGACCGATAATGGAATAGCCGTCGCGCCCGAGGCCGGTATCCAGGAACATCTCCCTCACATCGCGCAGACGTACCGTTGCGCCGTTAACGAGGTATTCGCTGTCGCCGCTGCGGTAGTAGCGCCGGCTGACTATAACCTGTCCCTCGCTGCCGGGCAGGCGGTCGCCGACCTCGTCGAGGCAGAGCGAGACCTGCGCGAAGCCCATCGGCTTGCGAAGCTGCGTGCCCCCGAAAACTACGTCCTCCATCTTGCCGCCGCGCAGGGATTTCGTGCTCTGCTCCCCGAGCACCCAGCGCACCGCATCGCTTATATTGCTCTTGCCTGAACCGTTCGGCCCGACTATGGCCGTAAAGCCCTCCTCAAAGCTGACCCGCGTGCGGTCGGGGAAGGATTTAAAGCCCTGTATCTCAACATAATTTAATCGCAAAGGCTTGACCTCTCCGTGTGTATTAAAGTCCCATCAGCGCCAGCGCCTCGCGCGCCGCGGCCTGCTCGGCCTGCTTCTTGCTCCTGCCCGTGCCCCGCCCTATGACGTTGCTGTTGAGGCGCACCTCGCAGGCGAAGGTCTTGTCGTGGTCGGGGCCGCTCTCGGAGACCATCTCGTAGCTTAAGCGCTCCTCGGGGTACTGCTGGACTATCTCCTGAAGCTGGGTTTTGAAGTCGCGCAGCTCGTCCGCGTCGTCCTCGCAGATAAAGCGCTCAACAAAGGCCCGCGCGGCCTCCATTCCGCCATCCAGATAGATGGCGGCCACGACCGCCTCGAAGCAGTCGGCCAGTATGGAGGGGCGCTCCCTGCCGCCGCCCTTCTCCTCGCCGCGCCCCAAAAGCAGATGGCTTCCGAGGTCCAGCTCTCCCGCAAAGCGGGCCAGAGAGCTCTCGCAGACCAGCGCGGCGCGGCGCTTTGTGAGCTCGCCCTCGGGCAGGCGCGGCCTTATGGCGAAGAGCCGCTCGCTCGTTATGGTGGACAAAACGCTGTCGCCCAGAAACTCCAGCCTCTCGTTGCAGGCGGTTCGGCCCAGGCCGTGCTCGTTGGCGTAGCTCGAATGCGTGAGCGCCTGCTCGAGCCTTGCCTTATTTTTAAATTCATAGCCGAGACCGGCTTCTATTTTGCTCATTCTTCCCCTTTTTCCGAGGCGAAGACCTCGGCCATTCTCTCGCCCGCGCCCGAGGACTGCCAGGCGACGGCCTGATACACGGCGTTCTTTATGGCCTCGGCGTTGGAGCTGCCGTGCGCCTTAATCACGGGCTTGCACAGGCCCACTATGGGCGCGCCGCCGTACTTTGTGTAGTCCAGCGAGTCTTTCATCTGCTTTAGCGAGGGCTTGAGGACGGCCGCCGCCAGCTTGCTTGCGGTGTTTTGATAGAACAGTTCCTTGAGCCTGCCGAAGAGCAGGGCCGCCGCGCCCTCCACGGTCTTGAGTATAACATTGCCCGTAAAGCCGTCGGCCACCAGCACGTCGCAGGCGCCGAGCAGTATGTCGCGCCCCTCTACGTTGCCTGCGAAATTAAGGCCTTGCTCGCTCGCCAAGAGCTTGTAGGCCTCTATTTGCAGCTGCGTGCCCTTGCTCTCCTCCGCGCCGTTGTTGACAAGGCCGACACGGGGGTTTTCGACGCCCACTACGCCGCGCATATACTCCCGCCCGAGCTTCGCAAACTGCAAAAGCATCTCGGGGCGGCACTCGGCGTTCGCGCCGCAGTCTATGAGCAGCGCGGGATTTTCCCCGGGCAGCACCACGCAGAGCGCGGGCCGCTTTACGCCCTTAATCCGCTTAACTATCATCGTAGCGCCCATGAGCAGCGCGCCCGTGGGTCCGGCGCTCACAAAGGCCTCGGCCTCGCCGCTTGCCAGCGCGCGCAGTCCCGCTCCCATGGAGCTCTCGGCCTTCTCCTTAAGCACTGCTTTGGCCTCGTCGTGCATTTCCATAACACTGCTCGCGGGTATTATCTCAAGCGCGCTTATGTCAAGGCTGTTTTCCTCAGCGCAGCTCCTTATTACTTTGGGGATACCCGTAAGGGCTATCCTCTCGCCGCAGTCCAGCGCGGCCAGCGCTCCCTTTATCGTCTCGAGCGGCGCTAAGTCTCCGCCGTGGGCGTCAATAATTATTCTCATTCAAATACTCCTTCATGTCCTTTAAGGCGCGCGCGCTCAGCGCCGCGTAGCGCTCTTTTTTGTTCCTAATATGCTCTCCGAGAGGCGGTAAAAGGCCCATATTAGCGCCCATGGGCTGGAAGTCCTTATTGGGCCGCGCTATGTAGCCGAGCAGCGCGCCGCACATAGTTGTAGGCGGCGGAAGCTCGAGGCTTTTACCTTCAAGCTTCGCGTAAAGCAGCCTCGCCGCCATTATACCGCACATCGCGCTTTCCATATAGCCCTCTACCCCGGTGAGCTGCCCCGCCGCGAAAACAAGGGGAGCGCTCTTAAAGGCGAGCAGGCCGTCAAGACACTCGGGAGAGTTTATAAAGCTGTTGCGGTGCATTACTCCGTAGCGGGCGAACTCGGCCTTCTCGAGGCCGGGTATCATGGAAAAGACCCGCTTCTGCTCGCCGAACTTCAAATTGGTCTGAAAGCCGACTATGTTGTAAAGCTCTCCCTCCGCGTTTTCCCGTCTCAGCTGCACCGCCGCCCAGGGCCTGCGCCCCGTAGCGGGGTCGGTGAGGCCTACGGGCTTCAAGGGGCCGAAGCGCATGGCGTCCGGCCCGCGCCGCGCGAGCTTCTCTATGGGCATACAGCCCTCGTAGACCTTGTAGTCGAAATCGTGCACCGGCGCGGTCTCGGCCTTGACGAGCTCTTTTTGAAAGGCCTCGTAGCCCTCCTTGTCGAAATAGCAGTTTAAGTAGTCCGCGCCGCCCTTGCCGTAGCGCGAGGCAGCGTGAACCCGGCTCATATCGAGGCTTGCGGCTGTAACTATAGGGGCCGCCGCGTCGTAAAAGGAGAGCGCGTCCGTACCGCAAAGCTTGAAAAGCTCCTTCGCGAGTTCGCCCTCGGTTAGCGGGCCGGTGGCGAGAATTGCAGGCTGTTCTCTGTCTATTTCAGTGACCTCGCCGCGGACGAGACTCACTCCCTCGAGCGCCTCTACAGCCTCGCTCACGCCCTTTGAAAAGAGCTCCCTGTCCACCGCGAGCGCGCCTCCGGCGGGGACGGCGCAGCCCTCGGCTATTTTAAGACACAGCGAGCCCATAAGCCTCATCTCGGCCTTGAGCAGGCCGGCGGCGCTGGCCTCGTCCGCGCTCTTAAAGGAATTGGAGCAGACGAGCTCCGCGAGATGGGAGCTTTTGTGCGCAGGCGAATACTTTTGCGGCTTCTGCTCGCAGAGCTCAACCTCGCAGCCGAGCCTTGAGAGCGCCGCTGCCGCCTCGCAGCCCGCGAGCCCCGCGCCTATTACTCTTACTCTCATTTCTCCATCTCTTTCACAAAGCCGCAGCCCTCCTTGGCGCAGTAGAGGCGGGGGTTTTTGCCCTTTTTGATAAAGAGGGAGCCGCCGCACTTCGGGCACTTTTCGGCGCCGGGCTCGTCCCAGCTCATGAAGCCGCACTCGCGCCCCTTTTCGCAGGCGTAGAAGATGCGTCCCTTCTGCGAGCGGCGCTGGACTATTTTTCCCTCGCATTTCGGGCAGAGTCCCGGAGTTTCAACAACTATCTTCTTCGTGTTGCGGCACTCGGGAAAGCCCGGGCAGGCCAGGAACTTGCCGTAGCGCCCCGTTTTAATAACCATTTTGCGTCCGCAGAGCTCGCAGACAACGTCCGTCTCCTCCTCGGGCACCTTTACGCGCTGGCCGTCCATGCTTTCCTCGGCATGCTTCAGCGTCTTCGCGAAATCTTTGTAGAATTTATCGAGCGTCTTTACCCAGTCTGCCTTGCCCTCCTCTATCTTGTCGAGGCTCTTCTCCATGCCCGCGGAAAACTTTTCGTCTACTATATTCGGGAACTGCGCTATCAGCACGTCGGTTACTACGTCGCCGAGCGCAGTGGGCTTGAGCGCCTTCTGCTCGCGCTCGACATAGCCGCGGTCGATTATTGTGGAGATTATCGGCGCGTAGGTAGAGGGGCGGCCTATGCCGTTCTCCTCCAGAAATTTAATGAGCGAAGCCTCGGTGAAGCGGGGGGGCGGCTGGGTGAACTTCTGCGCGCTCTTTATCTCCTTTTTGCGGAGCTGTGTGTCGCTCTCGAGCGGGGGCAGAGCTGTCTGTTCCTCGGGCTTTTCGTCTGTGGAGACCTCGTATATCCCGGTAAAGCCGTCGAAGGCAACCGTGTGTCCGCTGGCGCGGAAGATGTAGTCCGCAGCCTCGATGGTTACCGAAACGGTGTTTAAAAGCTGGTCAGCCATGCGGCTGGCTAAAAAGCGCTCCCATATGAGCTTATATATCTTGTATTGGTCAGCGGTGAGCGAAGCCTTTACGGCTTCGGGCGCAAGGCTTATATCCGTGGGCCTTATGGCCTCGTGCGCGTCCTGAACATTGGAGGCGCCCTTGCGCTTGTAGGCGCGCTGGGTCTTGCAGTCGTACTGCTCGCCGTAGTGTTCAATAATATAGGCTCTCGCCGCCGCAACGGCCTCGTCGGAGACGCGCAGCGAATCCGTTCTCATATAGGTTATAAGGCCGGTGCTGCCCAGCCCCTCAAGCTCAACTCCCTCGTAAAGGTCCTGCGCGGCGCGCATCGTGCGGCGCGCGGTGAAGCCCAGCTTGCGCGAGGCCTCCTGCTGCAAAGTAGAGGTTATAAAGGGCGGCTCGGGCGAGCGCTTGCGCGTTCCGCGCTTGAGGTTTTTGATTAAAAACTCGGCTTCCTCAAGCTCGGCGAGTATTCTGTCGCACTGTTCTTTATTCTCAATTGTAAACTCGCCCTCGTGCCCCTTTTTGCCCTTGAGGCGCGCCGTAAAGGTCTTCTGCTGGCCCTGAGGGCGCAGCACCGCGTCGACAGTCCAGTACTCCTCGGGCTGGAAGGCCTCTATCTCGCGCTCGCGGTCAACTATGAGCCTCGCCGCAACAGACTGCACCCTGCCCGCCGAGAGCCCGCGGCGAACCTTGCGCCACAAAAATGGCGAGAGCTTGTAGCCCACTATGCGGTCGAGTATGCGGCGCGCCTGCTGCGAGTTCACGAGGTTTTCGTCTATGCAGCGCGGGTGGCTCATGCCCTGCTGCACGCCCTTTTTGGTTATCTCTCCGAAGGTCACGCGGTTGGGCGCGCCCTCGGGTATGCCCAGCAGATAGGCCAGATGCCACGAGATAGCCTCGCCCTCGCGGTCGGGGTCGGTTGCGAGGTAGATCTGCTCGCTCTTGCCGGCGGCCTCCTTCAGCTCTTTAATGAGCTTTTCCTTGCCGCTTATATTGAGGTACTGCGGCTTGTAGCTGTTGTTGACGTTTACCCCGAAGGAGCTGCGCGGCAAATCGCGGACATGGCCCATAGAGGCCATGACCTCGTAGCCGCTGCCGAGGTATTTCTTGATGGTTTTCGCCTTTGCCGGCGATTCGACTATTACGAGCTTTGACATTTAATAAACCGTCCTGATTTGATTTCGTGCGAACTGCTTTAAGTTCAAGGGCTTTTTTTATTTACTTTTCGTGCAGGCAGCTTCCCGCGCCGGGCGCTCGCTCCGACTCGCGTATCCGGAGGCTCCCGCGCCTATATGGCCAGCGCGTATTTCGGCCCTGGCAGGGAGTTGAGCGCGCCGTCCAGCTCGAGCTCTGTAAGCTCCGAGAGCAGCTTCGCGGGCGGAAGCTTCGTCCTTTCCGCCAGCTCGTCGAGCGTTAGCTCCCCCTCGCTCAGCGCTTTCAGAATTTTCTGCGCCTCGGGAGAAACGGGGCTTTCCTTTGTTTCGGGCTTTAACGCCGTCTCGTCGGGCAGCTTTATATCAAGAAGGCTCGCCACATCCTCGGCGCAGTCAGCTACCTGCGCGCCCTGCTTTATAAGCCGGTTCGTGCCCTCGCAGTTTGGCGCGAAGATGCTGCCCGGAACGGCTATGACCTCCCGGCCGTCGTCCAGCGCCCAGTTGGCCGTTATCATCGTGCCGCTGCGCTTCGCCGCCTCAAAGACCAGCACGGCGCGCGCAAGGCCGGAGATGAGCCTGTTTCTGAGGGGAAAGGCGCCCTTGAAGCTCTCGGTACCCGGCGCGTATTCGCTTACTACACAGCCGCCGCTGCGCTCTATTTCAAATCGCAGCTCCTCGTGATTGCGCGGAGATGTTGTGTCAATTGCCGTGCCCAGCACCGCGACGGTCAGAGCCTTCTCAGCCAAGGCTGTGCGGTGTACCTCGCTGTCGATTCCCCGGGCCAGGCCCGAAACGAGCGTCAGTCCGGCTCTTGCCAGCGGCGCGCATATCTTCTTCACCGCGTCCCTCCCGTAGCGCGTGGCGTTTCGCGCGCCCACGCCCGCAAGGCTGTCGGTACAAAGCGCCGAAACGCTGCCCGTATAGTACAGCAGCACCGGCGGGTAGCGCGTCTGCCTCAGTCTTTCGGGATACTGAGGAGAGCTGTAGGGCAAAACTCCGATTCCCTTCTCCCCGCAGAACTCATACAGCCTGCGGGCTCTTTCGAGCGGAGTTTTGCGAACGCGGCTGAACTCGGCGGCGTCCAGCAGGCTCGCGAGCGCGGCGCTCTCGCGGCTCTCGTAGATTTCCTCGATATAGGCAAACCTGTCCAGCAGACTCAAAAGCCTGCCGCTGCAGGGCCCCAGCGCGAGGCTCAGCCAAAGCCAATAGATAAGCTTCTCGCTCATTTTCCAAGCTCCCACATCAGCACAGCCGCCGCCGCCGAGGCGTTAAGGCTCTCCACCGCGGCGCTCACCGGTATCGCTACGCGCCGAGAGCAGGCCGATATTATATCTTCCGGCAGCCCCCTGCCCTCGCTGCCTATCAGCAGGGCGAAGCGCTCGGGCGCTTCAAAGTCTCCCAGCGGCTCGGCGTCCTCGGTCATGGCCGCCGCGAGCGTCTCGAAGCCCGCGCTTTGCAAGGCGGCGAGCATCTCCCGCTCGCCGGGAAAGACAGCGAAGGGCAGCCTCAGCGCCGCGCCCATCGAGGCGCGCAGTGCCTTCGGGGAAAAGAGGTCGGCGCAGTCCGCCGTAAGGACGAGGGCGTAGCCGAAGGCCGCCGCGCAGCGCGCCGCCGCACCGACGTTCGCCGGGTCCTGAACCGAGCAGAGCGCCGCCGCTTTTTTAAACTTTCCGAGCTCTGCGTTTTCCAGCGGCGCGGGCAAGCTTACGAGCGCGAGCGCGCCCTGCGGGCTCTTCTGCTCGGTCAGCTTCTCGCAGACGCCCTCGCTCATCAGTACGGCGCTCTTTGATGAGGCGATGAGCCCCTCGGCCTCTTTTTTGTTTTTCTCCAGCGCTGCCTCGCTTATCCAAAGCTCCTCTATGCTCAAGCCCAGGCGCAGGGCCTCGCCGCAGAGCTTGAAGCCCTCGAGCACGCAAAGCCCGGCCTCGCGCCTGAGCGCGGGCTCGTTTTTCAAAGAGACTATCTGCTTGACCCTCTCGTTTGCGCGGCTCGTGACCTGCTCCATTAAGCCCTTCCCGGTTTTTAACTCACTATAATTGTATAATCTTTAATATATTATAGCGGAGGCATTAAAAAAGCAACCGCTTTCTTAAAGGCGGAGTGTCCCGCCGCGTGGATTTTTCGCTGCAACTCCCCGCTTTTGACTTTAACAAAGCGAAAGACCCGCGCGCGTATCGCAGCGCGTCGGGCCTTATGTTTGTTTTCAGAGAGCGGCCTTTGCCTTTTCCGCCAGAGCGCTGAAGGCGCCGGGGTCGTTAATGGCCATCTCGCTCAACATCTTGCGGTTGAGCTCTATCTCGGCCTTCTTCAGACCGTTCATGAGGGTGCTGTAGTTCATTCCGTTGAGCTTGGCCGCGGCCGAAATGCGGGTTATCCAGAGCCTGCGGAAATCGCGCTTCCTCTGCTTGCGGCCTATATAGGCGTAGTTGCCGGATTTGTATACGGCCTGCTTTGCCGTTTTGAAGAGCTTGCTCTTGCTGCCGAAATAGCCCTTGGCGAGCTTTAGTACTTTTTTTCTCCTCTTGCGCGTCATCATCGCGCCTTTAACGCGAGCCATAATGTTCTGCCTCCTGAAATATTAGATTATCCGTCTTAAGCGGGATTTATTTATAGGGTACGAGCACCTTGATGTTCGGCGCGTTGGTTTTGTCCGCATAGACGGGGGCGCGAAGATGTCTCTTGCGCTTGGTGGTCATCTTGTTGAGAATGTGGCTGCGAAAGGCTCGCGCGCGCTTCACCTTGCCGTTTTTGGTGATTTTGGTGATGCGCTTTTTTGTGCCGCTGTGCGACTTCATCTTGGGCATGGCTGGTTTCCTCTCCTGTTTACTTTGAAGCCTCTTCTGATTCCTTTTCAGAGGCTTTTTCGGGCTCGACGGGCTTGCTTGCCGCCTCCCCCGTGTTTTTATCGGATGGCTGCTCCTCTTTTTGGGAAGCGGCCTTATCCCCGGACTTTTTTTCGGCCTTTGCCGAAGCGGGCTTGGGCGCGATGAACATCTGTATAGAGCGGCCTTCGAGCTTGGGCTCCTTTTCCACATTGCCCAGCTCGGAAAGCGCCTCGGCAAAGCGAGACATAACGATATTGCCGCGCGAGGCGTGGGCCATCTCGCGCCCACGAAGGCGGATGCTGGCCTTTACCTTGTTGCCCTCCTGCAGAAATTTCATCGCGTGGCCGAGCTTGGTATCGAAGTCGTGGTCGCCTATATTCAGCGAGAGTCTTATCTCCTTTATCTCGACGATCTTCTGATTCTTGCGCTGCTCCTTCTCCCGCTTCTGTTTCTCGAAGCGGAACTTGCCGTAGTCCATCAGCTTGCAGACGGGCGGAGCCGCGGCGGGAGATATCTCGACCAAATCGAGGTCGCGCTGCGAGGCGAGCTCAAGGGCGCTCGCGGTTGACATGATACCGAGCTGGCTGCCGTCCTCGTCTATCAGCCGGACTTCCTTGGCCCTGACTGCCTCGTTGACGGCTAGCTGGTCTTTTGAAGCTATGGGATACACCTCCAGAATGTGTAGTAAACAAATCAAGCGCGAAAGCTTCTGCTCCCGCGCACCGACCGAAACGCGGCCCTCGTCGGCCGCGAAGCTTCGATATCTACCGCCGCGTCAGCTTGAAACGCGCGGTGAGCACGGGTAAGCGCTGCTTGTTTTCCACTAAGTATATTATCAGCGCCGCGCGCTTATGTCAAGCTTTATTTGGGA
>JAUNBN010000014.1:0-4168 GCA_030527085.1 Oscillospiraceae bacterium | reverse complement strand
TCGTTCTTTGCGCTCTATTGCCAGTCTTAAGCGTTATATGATATAATATAAAGGTTAAAGCCCAATTCACAGCAAGGGATGGTCTTTCGTTTTGTGGGACGCATTTAAAGAGTATATACATGTTTTTTGGATATCAATGCTGCCGATTTCCGAGCTTCGCGGAGCGCTTATCTACGCCGCTGCCGCGCCCGAGCTCAACCGCTTTGCGGCGCTGCCGGTAGCCATAATCGGCAACATACTGCCAGTGCCCTTTCTGCTTTTGTTCGGCCAGAAGCTGCTCAACTGGTTTGCCAATGCTCCGGTCACGGTACTGCCTTTCATCGACCGCACAACAGAAAAAATGAACGCGGCGCTTGAGGGAGCTAAAATCTCTACCGCGGAGCGCGCGCTGCTGCCGCTCTGCCGCGGCGTATTTAAGCTGGCCCGCCGGTTCTTCGCCTGGTTCGGCGAACTCTGCACCAGAATAAGCGACAAGGCACAGCGCCTTTCTAAATCCGAGCGCTTTGCGAAATACGAACTCCTTGGCCTGTTTCTCTTCGTGGCTATCCCTTCGCCGGGCACCGGCGCCTGGATGGGCTCGCTCATCGCCACCCTGCTGCACATAGACAGACGCAAGGCCGTGCCTGTAATCTGCGCGGGCGTTGTTCTCGCCGGTATAATAATGACCGTCGGCACCAGCGCTGTCGCGGGAGTGGTCGAGGCCTTTCAGAACGCCTGAGACAATTAATGGCGCGCATCGCAAGGTGCGCGTTTTTTTGCGGAAGCGCCCCAAGGCGCGTTTAATGCTCTGCTGCCCCCGCCTTCGGCGGGGGCAGCAGAGCGAGGTTTACAGTGGTATGCTTTTTCCCCCGGCGCTGCTGCTCGTTTTAAGCGAACCCAACTCGGCGGGGGAATACTCTGAAAGCCCGCACAGCCGAACCGGAACAGATGAGAATACAGCTTGAAAACCTTTCCCACTGCTCGGGTCTAATGCCATTGAAAGGTTCTTCAGCTCTGAGAGCCCTCGGTGTTTTGACTGCTCTGTCCGCTCTGGTCGTTCTGCCCGCTTTCGGAGTTCGCGCTGCCGGGCCTGGTTATAACAAGGCTGTCCCTGCTGAGAAGCACCCTGTAACCCGCCGTGTTCACGGCCTCGAAGCGGTAGCCCTCCAGGGTGTCGAGGCTGTCCTCGCCCGTGCTCGCAAAGCCCTCGTCCTTCAGCGTCTGGGTGTAGGCGGCGAGCTCGTCGAGGGAGACGGTGCTGAAGTTAAAGGTATAACTGCCCTCGCTCTTGTTTTCTACGCTGTCGCTTATGCTCACCGCCTGGGGAAGCTGCGGAAGCTGGGCGGTGTAGTCGTTGTCGGGCCACTGCCCCGCCTGAGCGTTGCTTGCGGCGTTTTCTCCGCCTCCCTCCTGGGAAGTCGGACCCTGTGTGCCGCCCGCGTTCTCGTTTTGAGAGCTGCTGCCGTTTGTGCCGGACTGCTCGTTCCCCTGATTGTTTGCGCCGCAGGCCGCGAAGCAGAATACCATCACAAGGGCGAGCGCCGCCGCTAAAAGCTTTTTCAATGTGTTTCCTCCTGTTAATACTCTTCCTTGCGCCTAAAAAGGCGCTTATATTATTAATGGCAAAAACAGGGGAAAATATACAGCGAAAGAACGCGCGCTTGAGGTATTTGTCATCGATTTGAAATAATTAGCCTATTGACAAGCCGAAAGAGAGACGATATAATCACGCTAATATTCAAAAGGCTGTGAAGAGAAGAGTAACGGCAGCACCTGAACTCACAAGAGAGCCCGCGTATGCTGAAAGCGGGCAGGGAGGGTCGCCGCGAACATGGTCTCGGAGCCGCGCGGACGAAGAGCTTAAGCTTTAAGTTCGCGACGTGATTCGCACGTTACAGCGACGGGGTATAACGCAGTAAGTTGCTGCGCGTACCCGCTGAGGCGTCGGCCGCGAGGCCCTCGCGAATTAAGGTGGTAACACGGCTTTTATGCCCGTCCTTAAATATAAGGACGGGCATTTTTGATTTTTCGGAGGCAGGATGGAAGCACAGAAAAAGAAGCGCGAACAGATAATGATAGAGCTTTGCGGCGTGGGCAAGACCTTCAGCACAAAGGAAGGCGAGGTCGTGGCCTGTCAGGACGTTGAGCTCGCCATAGAAGAGGGCGAAATCTTCGGCATAATAGGCTTTTCGGGAGCAGGCAAATCAACGCTCATTCGCTGTATCAACCTTTTGGAAATCCCCAGCGCGGGCCGCGTTGCGGTGGACGGCGAGGAGCTCACCTCCCTGCTGCCCGACCGCATACCTAAAAAGCTGACCCTCTCGGGCAGGCTGCGCCGGCATAAGGAGATAAGGGCAGCGCGAAAGAAGCTGCTCGGGGCGCGCCGGAATATAGGGATGATTTTCCAGCAATTCAACCTGCTCATGCAGAAGACCTCGCTTGAAAACATCTGCTTCCCGCTGATAATCTCCGGCGTGGCGAAAAAGGAGGCCGAGGCGAGGGCAATAGAGCTTCTGGACCTGGTGGGCATACCCGACAAGGCCAACGCCTACCCCTCCCAGCTCAGCGGAGGGCAGAAGCAGCGCGTTGCCATAGCCAGGGCGCTGGCCACCCAGCCCAAGGTGCTGCTCTGCGACGAGGCCACGAGCGCTCTGGACAACGCCACTACCTCGCAGATACTGGATCTTTTGCAGGAGGTCAACCAGAAGCTCGGCGTAACGATAGTCGTAATAACCCACGAGATGAAGGTAATAGAGCACATCTGCTCGAGGGTTGCCATTATGGACGAGAGCAAAATAGTGGAGATAGGCCGCGTGAGCGAGGTGTTCTCGAGGCCTAAATCGGCCATAGGCCGCCGCCTCATCTTCCCGGACGGGCAGCGCACCGAGCACTTCACCGGCGGCCGTTCGCTGAGGCTGGTCTTCGACGGCGAAAGCTCCTTCGAGCCCGTTATCTCAAATATGGTGCTCGAGTGCGGCGCGCCGGTCAACATACTCTACGCCGACACCAAGGTGATAGACGGCAGAGACTACGGCCATATGGTGATACAGCTGCCGGAAAACGAGACCGCGAGCTCGCGGATGCGGGCCTATCTCGAGGAGAAAAAGGTAAGGTTTACGGAGGAATTTGTAGATGATATTCAGCAGTAGCATGTGGGCTCTCTTCGGAGAGGGCATACTGGAAACCCTCTATATGGTGCTGCTCTCCACCTTTTCGGCCTACATAATAGGCCTGCCGCTGGGCATAGTTTTAGTCTGCACCGACCGCGGCGGCATAAGGCCGAACCGACCGCTCAATTCCGTGCTCGGCTTTCTCGTGAACTTCCTGCGCTCCGTGCCCTTTATCGTTTTGCTCATAGCCATTCAGCCCTTTACCCGCTTTGTAGTGGGCACCTCGCTGGGCTCCACCGCGACTGTGGTGCCTCTGGTCGTGGGCTCGGCGCCCTTCGTGGCAAGAATGGTCGAGAGCTCCCTGAAGGAAGTCGATCAGGGCGTTATAGAGGCCGCGCAGTCCATGGGAGCCACCGACTGGCAGATAATCTGGCGGGTGCTGCTGCCAGAGGCCAAGCCCTCGCTCGTAGTGGGCAGCGCCATCGCCATAACCACCATACTCGGCTACTCCGCCATGTCCGGCTTCGTCGGCGGCGGCGGCCTCGGCGACATCGCCATAAGATACGGATATTACCGTTATGAGTACGACGTAATGCTCGTTACGGTTATATTGCTCGTAATAATCGTGCAGATCTTTCAGGAGCTCGGCATGGGTATTTCGAGGAAGATAGACAGACGCTCACACTAATTTAACGGAGGAACAGAAAATGAAGAAACTGACAGCTGTACTGCTCGCCCTTGTCCTCGCCCTCTCGCTCGCGGCCTGCTCGAGCACCGCGACTGCCGAGTCCGAAGCCGAAACGGGCGGCGAGACCGCCGAGACCGTCACCATTAAGGTCGGGGCCTCACCCTCGCCGCACGCCGAGATACTCGAACAGGTAGTGGACGTCCTCGCAGCCGAGGGCGTCGTACTCGAGATAGTCGAGTACACCGACTACGTCCAGCCCAACCTCGCGGTTGAGAGCGGCGACCTTGACGCGAACTACTTCCAGCACCAGCCCTACCTCGACGACTTCAACGCCGAGAACGGCACGAGCATCGTCACCGTAGCCGCCATACACTACGAGCCTCTGGGCATC
>JAUNBN010000013.1 GCA_030527085.1 Oscillospiraceae bacterium | reverse complement strand
AACTCCGGACACCCTGCTTAAAAGGCAGGTGCTCTGCCGACTGAGCTACGAGGTCGTATTCTGTTTGCCGCACCGCTTGCGAATCGGCCTTTCGACAGCCAAATTATTCTAACAAAAGCGCCCTGTGCTGTCAACTTATTTTAATGGTGGGGTGTGTCCCGCTGCGCGGGTTTTCCGTTGTATTCCCCCCGCCGAAGGCGGGGGGAATACAACATCGAGTGCGCGAGCGCTCAGGCGTCATAGCTTATGGAGTTCTTTCCGAAATTGCGGTTGTAGTAGGGGTCGCCCTCGCCCTCGAAGTATTCCGGCCACTTTTGGCGCAGCAGCTCCTTTTCGCGCTCCATTCTCGCCTTTTTCGCGCCCTTTTTGTCATAACCGCGCGAGCGGCTCTCGTAGTGGTAGCACTCGGCGACGGGATTGAACACCACCAGATAGCCCCTATCGCGTATTTTGAGGCAGAGGTCAACGTCGTTAAAGGCGACTGCCAGCTCCTCGTCGAAGCCTCCCGTCTCGTCGAAGACCTCAGAGCGCACCATAAGGCAGGCGGCGGTGCAGGCGCTCATATCGCTGGCGACTGCGAGGCGGCTCATATAGCCCTCGTGTTCCCTCGGGAAAAGCGGGCAGAGATTGGCGGCGCTGCCGCATATACCTACGGCTATTCCGCCGTGCTGAACCGTATTGTTAGGATAGAGCAGTTTTATCCCGCAGGCCCCTACATCCGGCCTTTGGGTGAACATCAGCATTTCTTCAAGCCAGCCGGGGGTTATCACCTCTATGTCGTTATTCAAAAAGAGCAGCTGCTCTCCCTTGGCAAAGCCGCGGGCAAAATTGTTAATGGCGGAAAAATTGAAAGCGCCCTCCCATTTTACAACGCGCGCCCTGCCCTCTTTTTCAAGCGTTTCATAATAGTCAAAAGTTGCTTTCTCTCTGCTGTTGTTCTCGCAGATTATTATCTCGAAATTCTTGTAGCTGCTCTTTTCGTATATTGAATCTATGCAGCGCCTGAGAACCTCAGAGTGGTCGCAGCTCGGGATTATTATGGAAACGAGGGGATACGGCTGCGCTATCTCGTAAATAACGCGCATCATGGGGACGGCCTTGGAATAAACTACCTCGCCCTTGAGGCCAAGCCTGCCGATATGCGCCTGTACGGCGCGGCGCGCCGCGTCGTAGGCGTAGGGCTTGGCGGAGATGTCGTCGGCCACGGAGCCCGCGTGTATGCGCCAGTAGTAGAGCGGCAGGGCTATGTGCTTGATGCCGCCGGAGAGCTCGCTTAAGCGCAGCGTGAAATCGTAGTCCTCGCTGCCGTCAAAGGCGCTGTCGTAGCCTCCGCTCCTTTCGACCAGCGAGCGCCGCGCCGCCATGAGGTGGCAGACGTAGTTGCACGCGCGCATGAAATCCGGCGACCAGCAGGGCTTGAAATGCATCGAGCGGCTGTCCGAGGGCTTATTAATAAAGGTGGCCTCGTCCGTGTAAATGAAGTCGTAGCCGCCCTCTTCGACAGCGCGGGCTATTTCAAAAAGCGCGCCCTCGGCGAGCAGGTCGTCGTGGTCGAGGCGGGCTATATAATCGCCCTCGCTCATCTCAATGGCCGCGTTCACATTGCCCGCTATGCCGAGGTTTTTCTCCAGCTTTTTATAGCTTATCCGCCCATCGGCCTCGGCGCAGCGGCGCGCGACCTCGCCCACATAGGCGTGCTCATCGTCGCTGCCGTCCGCAAGGCAGAGCTGCCAGTTCTTGTAGCTCTGCGCCATAACGGACTCAATCATCTCGCGCAGGTGGCGCTCATCGGTGTTGTAAAGCGGGGTTATAAGGCTGATTTTGGGATTAGAGGAAAAGACCGTCGCTTCCTGCGCGGCGCGCTTTTCCTCGCTTAAATAGAAATCTTTTTTGAGCTGCCTGAGCTTCTGCCAGCGCCGGGTCACATACTTCGCCGCGAAAACGGTCTGGCTGAAGCCCTCGTTTTTAAGCATTCGAACCGTCTTGTACGCAAGCTTTACTATCTGGTTTTTGTTCGCCCACTCGGGCACAGGCTTTGAGCCCTTGTCCATAATGCTACCGTCAATTCTGTTTTATGTAAGTGTCCCGATCGCGTGCTTTTTATTTCCCGCGCCTTCTACGGGGAACCGAAGCGATAAACGCGCTCTTGAGGCTTTCCCGCGGCTTTTAGTCCGCTTGCTTATTATGCCGGGTTCAGATGGCTGCCGCCTGAACCTCAAGCGTCATGCGCATGGTGGAGGAGTCCACCCAAACGCCCGAGTAGGCCGTATAGGTACTGCCGTTCACGGTCTTTATGTAGCTGCGAGAATCCTGAGCGGTAAAGCCGGACGCAAGCAGCGCGTCGATATAGCTCTGCAGCCCGGCCTCGGTCTCGCCCTCGCTGGTAAGCAGGAGCTGCTTTAGGCCCGCGGCTCCGCTCGCCTCGGAAACGCTCACCGTTCCCATTCCCGTGTAGGCGGGAAACTGAGAGAACGCCTCCGGCCAGCCGTTGTCAGGCTCGGCCTCTTCTTCTGTCTGAATCGCCTTTTCAATATTTATTCTGACGCGCACGTCCCCGCTGCTCTGCGCGGTCTCGCTCCAGGTGAGAGTCCAGCCCCCTGCGCTCGCGGGAGAGCTTTCAAAGCCCGCGGCCTTGAGCTGCGTCTTCCAGCTCGCGAGCTGGGCGGTACTTAAGATAAACTGGGCGCTGAAGCTGCCGTCGGCGTTCCATTTTTCCTCAATGTTCGTCTTGTAATCGCTTACAGCGGGCACGCCCTCGGGCCATTCCACAACCGGCGCGAGCGCCTCTACCGCCTCGGGCTCGGGGCTGGGCTCGGGGGTGGGCGTCGGAGTGGGTTCGGGCTCTGAGGGAATAGAGCTCTGAGCCAGCGCGGCCTCGTAGGCGCTGTCAATATCCCCGCAGGCGGCAAACATAAGCGCCGCCGCCAGCAGCGCCGCTATTATAATAAGCGTTTTTTTCATGGGTCTTCCTCCCTTGTTCTCGTCTGTCCGCGAAAACCGCCTATATTATAACATATGCGGCCCAAAAGAAAAGCCTTAAGGCTCAGCAAAGGGAGCGTCCCATCGATGTCACTTTAGTCAGGGTAACTCCCCCGCCTTCGGCAGGGGAGATACACAGAAAAGTACACATAGTCGAGCCGCATGGCCTTCGGCGGGAGAGCCACAACGCTTTACACGCTAATAAGCACCGGCTCAAGCATAGCAAAGAGAGTAATAAGCAAAGACCTACCGAAAGACAGGGGTCTGCATATGCGGGAGTTGCGCGTAAAATGCTGTATTCCCACGCCTTCGGCGTGGGAATACAGCGAAAAATTTATGCAAACGGGTCGCTTGCTTATGGGCAGTTTCCTTGAAGCTTTTACAGTATTATACAGACCAGCCCCGAGCAGCCGTCGTTTATTACCCTCTCGAGCGTCTCCTGCAGGCGCAGGCGCGCCGCGGCGGGCATGTGGTAAAGCTTGTTTTGCAGACCCTCGTTCACCAGCTCGTTTAAGGATTTGCCGAAGATGTTGGACTGCCAGATCTTTATCGGATCCTCCTCAAACTCGCGCAGCAGGGACACCACGAGCTCCTCGCTCTGCTTCTCGCTGCCTACTATCGGGCTGACTTCCGTTGTTATCGTGGCGCGCAGCATATGAACGCTCGGAGCGCTCGCGCGCAGCTTAACGCCGTATTTGCCGCCCTGCTTTACTATTTCGGGCTCCTCAAGCGTGAGCTCGTCGAGCGAGGGCATAACTATCCCGTAGCCCGTGGCCTCTACCTGGTCGAGCGCGCCCTTTATCTTCTCGTATTTAGCCTTTATCTCGCAAAGTGAGATAATAGAGGGCATGAGGCTCGCCTCGTCCCTTATATCCAGCCCCGTGGTCTCGCCGAGGATGCGGTAGAAGAGGTCGGGCGTGAGGGCCAGAGCCAGCGTCGCCTCCCCCGCCCCCAAATCGGCGCTCAAGCGCCTGGCGCAGGCTATATGTTCATTTTCAAGCAGGATATCGGCCTTTTCGTTTATGTCCCGCATTCGCACGACGGCGGCCGCGTAATTGCGAACGGCCTCAAAGACGCTGTCGCGCAGCCAGTGACCTTTCGGCAAAGCGCAGAGCCAGCCGGGCAGGCCGGTGTCTATAAGGCCTACCGGGAACTCGCGGGTCAGAGTGTCTATTATCCCGCGAAGGGCCTCCTCGTTCAAATCCAGGCAGTTCACCGGCATTACCGGAACATCGTAGAGCTTGCTTAAGTCTGCGGCGAGGGCCTCGCTCTCGGCGCTTTTGGGGTCAACACAGTTGAGCAGGACGATAAAGGGCTTGTTAATCTCCTTGAGCTCTGCTATAACGCGCTGCTCCGCAGGCTCGTATTCCGAGCGGGGTATATCGCTTATCGTGCCGTCCGTGGTTATAACTACGCCTACGGTGCTGTGCTCGGTTATCACCTTGCGCGTGCCGGTCTCGGCGGCGACGTCGAAGGGTACCTCCTCCTCGTACCAGGGCGAGCGCACCATGCGCGGCGCCTCGTCCTCGGTGTGACCCAGCGCGCCCCTGACCATATAGCCCACGCAGTCTATGAGCCTCATGCGCAGGACGGCCCCGTCGTCCAAATCTATCGAGATGGCCTCCTCGGGCACGAACTTGGGCTCCGTGGTCATAATGGTGCGGCCCGCGGCGCTCTGGGGCAGCTCGTCGGTAGCGCGGTTCTTGACTCCGATATTGTCTATTACGGGCAGCACCAGCTCCTCCATAAACTTCTTTATAAAGGTGCTCTTGCCGGTGCGAACGGGGCCCACGACCCCGATATACACCTCTCCGCCGGTTCTGGCGGCTATATCCTTATACACTCCCAGCTTTTCTCTGTCCATCAAGCCTACCCCCTCATTCCCGAGGCCGGCACGAGCAGAGGCCCGGCCTCCTTAAGCCGCTCGCCCTCAACAGCGTTTTCGAGAGCCAGCTCCTCGACCGACGCGCCGAAGCGCTTTGCTATATTCCAGAGTTCCTCGCCCTCGCGAGCGTAATAAACCATAAGTGAGGAAGCGCGCCGCGTTTCGCTCGCGCCCTCAAGCGCGCTTATCGCCTTGAGCGCTTCTATTCTCTTAAGCTCGCTCGCGCTGCCGCTGACTATGCCCTCACAGCGCAGCGAGAGCCGCGAGCCCTCAAGAGAGCAGTCTGTATTCTCGAACACGGCCGAAAGCGAGATATAGGGGCTGTCGGCCGCGGGGCTGTCGGTCCTCACGACGAACTCAAAGGGAAAGTCGTGCGCGACGGCCTCGCCGAGCTCATCCTGGACTATGCAGGTGAGCGTAGAGCGCCCCTTTACCCCGCCCTCCTCGGGCTGGGGAGCGAAGACGGCCTCGCTCACGAAATAATCCATAAGCTCTCCCGCGAGCTCCGGCTGCTCGGTTGTGAACTTGACGGTCAGGCCCTCGCGCAGCTCCTCGCGCCTCGTCATCAGCGCGGCACAGGCGCTCTCGGTTTCCAAGAGGGCCTCGGTGCTGAAGGCGTCCACGATATACGCGGCGCTCGCCTGCTCGAAGAGCCTCAGCTCTATGGCGCAGGTTACGGTAAAGGCGAGGCTCTTTTCTCCCTCAACCGCGGCGGTGCAGGAGACCGCGCTTATGTCCGCAAAGGGCTTCGCGCCCTGAGTATCGGCGTTTATATCCAGCGTCTGCGAAAAGGGCAGATTGAAGCCCGCACGCTTCACTCTGAGCTCGCCCTCGTTTGAAACGTCGGCGGCCACCTTTACGTTTATATAGCCCGTGACGAGCGCGCGCCTCTCGGAAAGCTCCACGCTTTCGGCAACCGGCGCGGCCTCGACTCTTAAGAGCCTCGGCTCCTCGGCAGAGCCGAAATCGAACTCCAGAGTCTCGTCGAGCGTGAACTGCCTCTCCTCAAAGGCCGTCTGCCGAAGGCAGGGTGTTTCCTCGATTCTGAGCTGTATTCCCGGCGCCTCGGCCTCGCTCAAAAGTCCCTCGGAGCTGCGCGAGAGCACCTTTATCGCAAGAGTTAAAGCGCCGCGAACGTCTACGCGCCGCTCGTTGACCGCGCGGCAGTTTAGATAGCTTATCGCCGCGTTCACAAAAGCCTCGCTCATCGCGTCCGCGGCACAGCTCAATTCAAACTGCTTTGAAAAGGCCAGCCGCTGCACTGTGGAGCTCAGGCGCCCGCCGCTCTCGGAAACGTAGATTATCGTGAGCTTGACATAGCCCTCCACCGTCGCGCGGGAGCCGGAAACTATTCTCTGCACGACCTCCGGCTCGGCGATGGTCTTTACTATCCTGAATATCCCCTCGCCGTACTCGGGAAGGGTGAACTCCCCCTCTATGGGCAGCTCGGCGCTCGTGTCGCACAAGAGCTCGTAAGCGCCAGGATAGGAGCTCTCTGTTTTTATTTCCATTTATAATGCACCCCCGGCAATGATGTTCGCTTACCAATCTATATTCGAAGCCGCCCCGGGGTATGACGACAGCCCTTTCACGAATAAAAAATACCGCGGTATAAAACCGCGGCGCAAAGGGCTTGCCTGTATATCGGGTATCTTCCCTCAGCTATTCTCCTCAGACTTCTTTATCCCAAACAGCAGCCTGAGAATACAGCTTAGGAGTTTGGAGCTCTTGACTACTACTACCTGCACGTTGGCGACCCCCTGTTTCATATGGCTTTCTGTTTTCATTATATACAAAGAGGCAAAAATGGTGAAAGCCCGCTAACGCTGCTCGCCGTCCTCAAAGGGCAGGTAGTCCACCACCTCCAAAACCGGCTCGCGCAGATAGAGCGTAGGGTCCGCTATGAGCTTAAAGCCGCAGCCCGGCTCGCACTGCCAGTCGTAGGGGGGCTTTTTGGGAAAAGCCAGCGCCGAAAGCGCGTTGCCTATAACGCCCGCGTGGCTCACCACCCCGGCCTCAAAGACGGACTTTCTCATCATATCCGCGATAAGGCTCTGCAGCGCGCTCGAGCAGCGCTCGAAGAAGTCCTCCTGCGCCTCCACTCCCTCGGGCAGGTAATTGCTGTCGGGCACCACCCATTTTTCAAACTCCTCGTCGCCCTTGAGCTCGGCGAAGCTCCTGCCCTCAAAGCGGCCGAAGGAGGCCTCGCGCAGGTCCTCAACTAAAATCTGCTCGCACTCGGGCCAGATGATAGAGGCGGTCTGCCTCGCCCTCACCAGCGGGCTGACATAGACGAGCTCGGGCGTGGGATAGCTGTACTGCTCCAAGAGCGAGTAGAGGGCGCTCTCGCCCTCCTCGCAGAGGGATATGTCGCTCAAGCCGCAGTAGCGCCCCTCTAGATTGGCCCTCGTGAAGCCGTGCCTTATCAAATAGATTTTATAGGTTTTCATAAACCGCTCCCCGAATTTTGTCGGATTTAGATATTAAAAACGCTCGAAAACAGGCGAAATGCGGCTTTACAAAAGCCAAAAGCTAAGATATAATCTTATACACGTTGTATTTTTACTGCTACGGGGTTTGTTGATGGCGGAGGCCGAAAGCTTCAACAGAATACTGACTCTGCTCCGCAAGGAACGCGGCATAACACAGAAAGAAGCCGCAGCCAGTCTCGGAGTTTCTCAGGCGCTGCTCTCCCACTACGAAAAGGGCATACGGGAGTGCGGTCTGAGTTTTGTGGTGCGCGCGGCCAGGTTTTACGGCGTCTCCTGCGACTACCTCCTGGGGCTCTCGCCCGACCCCAGCGGCCTCACCCTCTCAATAGAAGAACTGCCCGAGGGCGATTCCAGCGAGGACGGGCACTACAAGGGCAGCGTGCTCCCCGTTTTCAACAAAAAGCTGCTGGCCAACTCGCTGGCCGTGCTCTACGACATCTTATTAAAATCACCGGACAAGGGCCTTGTCGGAAACATATCCGCCTACCTCATGACGGCGCTATACAAAATGTTCAGGCTCATCTACTCGGCCAACCCCAAGAACGCGGACAGCCTCTTTTCCGTTCCGCGCGCGCTCTGGTCGGGCTACGCCGACGCAGCCCTGAAGACCAGCGAGGCCAGAGTCGAGGCCATACTCTCGGGAGAGAAGATTGCCGGCATAGAGAGCTTCGAGGGGGTCGAAAAGCTCCGCCTCACCAGCGAAAGCCTTTCCGAAAGCTATCCCCAGCTCGCCTCCTCGCTTTTCAACGTGATTCAGCAGGCCGAGAAAGAAATGCAGCAATAAAATTACTCAGCCTTAAGCCCCCGCAAGGGGGCTTTTTCGTGATTATCTTCGCTCCGGTATCCCCCGCCTCCGGCGGGGGAACCGAAGCATTAAACACGCTCTTTGGACAATCCCTTTTTTCGCTATTTACCGCAGCACTGCTTATATTTTTTACCCGAACCGCAGGGGCAGGGGTCGTTGCGGCCTATCTTACCCTTCTTTCGCTCAGGCTTTTTCTGCGCCGTGCCGTCAGAGGCCAGCGCCGCCGCGCCCTCTGTGGTCTTTTCGGCCTGCTGGCGGGCTATTCGCATTTCGGCGGTGAGCATGAGGCGGGCGGTGTCCTCCCTTATGGCGGCCACCATGTCGTCAAACATGTTGTAGCCCTCTATGCGGTATTCCACCACGGGGTTCTTCTGGGCGTAGGAGCGCAGATGTATGGTCTTGCGCAGCTCGTCCATGTCGTCGATGTGGTTCATCCACTTCACGTCCACGACGCGCAGCATAACCAGCCGCTCGAGCTCGCGCATCATCTCGCCGCCGAGTCTGGCTTCCTTTTCCTCGTACTTATTATGCGCTATGCCGACAAGCTCGCTTATTATATCCTCTTTTTCCAGCCCCTCGAGCTGCTCGGAGCTGTAGAGCAGGTCTCTCTCGGTCGTGAGCCAGCCGAGGTAATGGCTCCTGAGGCCCTTGAGGTTCCAGTCGGCCTTGTTCTCCACCTCGCTCAAGAAGAGGTTGACGTTGCTCTCTATGCTCTCGTCTATCATTTCGAGTATGCGCTCGCGCAGGTTTGCGCCCTCGAGCACCATATCTCGCTGGGAGTAGATGGTCTCGCGCTGGTGGTTCATAACGTCGTCGTAGTTGAGGACGTTCTTGCGTATTCCGAAGTTGCGCGCCTCAACGCGCTTCTGGCTGCTCTCGATAACGCCGGTCAGCATTTTGTTCTCAATGGGGGTGTCCTCGTCCACACGCAGCGTATCCATAACGGCGGTGAGGCGCTCGCCGCCGAAGAGGCGCATGAGGTCGTCGTCGAGCGAGAGGAAAAAGCGGCTCTCTCCGGGGTCTCCCTGCCTGCCCGAGCGGCCTCTGAGCTGATTGTCTATGCGGCGGCTCTCGTGACGCTCCGTGCCTATTATGAAGAGCCCGCCGGCCTCGACTACCTCCCTCGCGCCCGGCGCTATCTCGGCCTTATACTTGTCGTTGAGCTCTTTGAACTCTTTTCGAAGTGATAGAACGGTCTCGTCGTCGGTCTGGTAGTAGCTCGTTGCGGCGGCTATTTCCTCCTCGCTGCGGCCGCGCTTCGCCATCTCGCTCTTGGCCATGAACTCGGCGTTGCCCCCGAGCATGATGTCCGTGCCGCGCCCTGCCATATTAGTGGCTATGGTCACTGCGCCGGGCTTGCCGGCCTGCGCGACTATGGCCGCCTCCTTTTCGTGGTGCTTGGCGTTCAGCACCTCGTGCTTGATTCCGCGCCTCGAGAGCATCTTGCTCAAGGCCTCGGACTTCTCTATGCTTATCGTTCCCACGAGCACGGGCTGCTTCCTCTCGTGGCACTCCTCGACCTGCTCCACTACGGCGCGGAACTTGCCCGCCTCGGTCTTGTAGACCGAATCGTTGTAGTCCTCGCGTATCATGGGCTTGTTGGTCGGTATCTCTACCACGTCGAGACCGTAGATTTCCAGAAACTCGTCCGCCTCTGTGAGCGCCGTGCCCGTCATGCCCGCAAGCTTTTTATACATTCTGAAGTAGTTCTGGAAGGTGATGGTGGCCAGAGTACGGCTCTCGCGCGCGACATGCACGTTCTCCTTGGCCTCTATGGCCTGGTGCAGGCCCTCGTTGTAGCGGCGGCCTATCATGAGGCGGCCGGTGAACTCGTCAACGATTATTACCTCGCCGTTTTTGACGACGTAGTCCACATCGCGCTTCATAATGCCGTTGGCGCGCACCGCCTGGTTGATATGGTGGGAGAGGGTCATGTTCTCGGAATCGGCGAGGTTGGCAATATTGAAAAAGCGCTGGGCCTTTTCTATTCCGGACTGCGTGAGCGAGCAGCTCTTGGCCTTTTCGTCTATAACGACGTCGCCCTCTAATTGCTCGAGCTCCTCCTTGTCGTCCGTTTCGGTAACTCGCGTCATTCTGAGCGACTTCGCGAACTGGTCGGCGCGCTTGTAGAGGTCGGTGGACTTCTCGCCGGGGCCGGAAATAATCAGCGGCGTGCGGGCCTCGTCGATTAAAATCGAGTCCACCTCGTCCACTATGGCGTAGGCATGGCCGCGCTGGGCCTTGTTCTCAAGGCGCGTTACCATGTTGTCGCGCAGGTAGTCGAAGCCGAATTCGTTGTTGGTGCCGTAGGTTATGTCCGCTTCATAAGCCGCGCGGCGTTCCGCCTTGTCCAGCCCGGAGACTATGAGTCCTACGCTGAGGCCGAGGTAGTTGTAGACCTTGCCCATCCACTCGCTGTCGCGGCGGGCCAGGTAGTCGTTCACCGTTACTATGTGTACTCCCCTGCCCTCGAGCGCGTTCAGGTAGGCGGGCAGCGTCGCGGCGAGGGTCTTGCCCTCGCCGGTCTTCATTTCGGCTATCATGCCCTTGTGCAGCACTATGCCTCCCGTTATCTGAACCGGAAAGTGCTTCATCTCGAGCACGCGCCAGGAGGCCTCGCGGCAGGCCGCGAAGGCTTCGGGAAGTATGTCGTCGAGCGTTTCGCCGCCCTCGAGGCGAGCCTTGAAGGCCGCCGTTGCCGAGCGCAGCTCCCCCTCTGACATGGCGGCGTACTCGCCCTCGAGCGCGAGCACCCGCTCTGTGAGCGGCTCGAATTTTTTAAGCGCCTTGGAGCTGGGAGTGCCGAAGAGCTTTTCGAGAAAAGCCATTTAATATACCTCGCAAAAATAAGCGGTTTCAGCCTAGCTTTTAAAAGGGGTGCCCTGTCGCGTGGATTTTTCGCTGTCCTTCCCCCGCCTGCGGCGGGGGAAGGACAGCATATTACACGCTTATAGGCCACTCACCTTTTAAGCTTCTATTCCACAAAGATTACCGAATCCTTATTGTAAAGAAAGGCGATAGCTTTGTTTGTTTGTATGTGTGTTTGGGTCATAGGAAACATCGTCGGGTATATAGAAATCCGGGATGTGAACTGCCGCTTTAAGCACCGCCTCCCTGATATTCTCGTCTTCGAGCGTTTCGAGCTGCGCCTCCTTAAGCTCGCTGTAAGCAGCCAGGCTTCCGGAAGCGACGGACTCGAGAATGCGCACCGAAAGCGGGCGCTCCTGAAGGAGCGGGTAAGCAAATATTACAGACGAAGCGGCCGCCAGCAGCAGATAGTATTCTGGCAGAAAGCGTTTCAGGGCCTGTAAGGGCAGACCTTCCCCTGTCTGCGCGCGCAGCTTTTCAAGCTTTTTCACCACCCAGCCGACTGTATAAATAAAGGAGAAAAACACCCATATTCCGTATGACCAGTAAATAAGGTTGAGAATCCTCTCCGGCATCCAAGATACGTTGCTGGCATAGTAAACAGGAGCCAGGCCGCTGCAAACGATGCCCGCTCCAACCGCAATTGCCGGCAGGGGCAGCCGGAAATCGAAGTTCACTTTGTAAGCCAGCTTTATTGCCGAGGGCAGCATGATAAGCAGGGCTATGACAACATAGGGAGTGGTCCACTGCCTAATATAAATCAGTCCGTCGCGCAGAGCTGTCGATACCGTGCCGAAAAAGGAAGCCGCTTCTCCAAAGGCTTCCTGACGGGCGCCGTTTCCGGGCGCAAAAGCGGAAACCGCGAAGGCGAGAGCTTCCAGACCGAAAAGGGCGCAGCTGATAACACGATGTCTTTTTAAAACAAAGGACGCCAGAACGCAAAGCGCAAGCAGAAGAGACATTTGAAGCGCTGTAACGTAATTAGACGCTCCAAGGGACAAAGCAATAAGGGAAAGCGCAATACAGAGCAGAGTTTTGGCTTTGCGGCCGTTCGCCTTTAGAAAGAATGCGGCCAAGCCCCAAAAAACAAGAGAAAGAGCAAAGAAGAAAGTATAGTACGCCGCACCTGTAAACCAGAAAAAACCCTCTGCGGCGGAGGGCACAAATTGCAGGCCGAGTATAATCATTGGCAATGTGAGCACGGATGCGGTTGAGAGCTCCAGCTTCAGCAAACGGCAAAAGACGGCCCACCCCAGCACCAGCCAGCCAACAATATAAATCAAAAAGAAAAAGTAGGCATAAAAAGACCCCTCGCTCGCGCCCAAAACCACAGGATTGAATTGAGTCATAAAGAAAACTGCCGCAAAGCTGCCCTGCCACTTGTAGTAATATTGATAGGTTCTTTTAACAGAAGCAATAAAACTCGAAAAGAGAGAGTCATCACCTCCCTCGATTAAGGCAACCTCATGTCCGCAGACGTATTCGTCGTTGTAAAAGCCTGTCGCGCTCGCCGCTATGCAAAGCGGTATCAGGCTCAAAAGCAGCAGGGCGACCAATATAATCGCAAGCGCTTTTTCGCTCGAATTCAAGAGAGCGGAAAATGCAGATTTTTTCATTTTTTCACCTTCACCCAGGTGTCCTTGAGCGTCACTATATTGTTGTAAACGCCCGCGTTTCTGCTGTCCTTGATAAAGTAGCCGTTTCTCACGAACTGGAAGCGCTCGTCCGCGCCGGCGTCGGCCAGGCTCTTCTCGAGCTTTGCCTTCGCATATATTTTAATTGAATCGGGATTTATATAGTCGCCCAGCGACTCGCCCTCGGGGATATCGCCCACGTTCTCGAGCGTGAAGAGGCGGTCGTACATCCTCAGCTCGGCCTCGAGGCAGTGCCGCGCCGAGACCCAGTGTATCGTGCCCTTGACCTTGCGGCCGTCGGGCGGGTTCTTGCCGCCGGTCTCGGGGTCAACGCGGCAGATAAGCTCCGTGACGCGGCCCTTGCCGTCGCATTTGTAGTCCTCGCAGGTCATAAGGTAGGCGCCCATGAGCCGCACCTCTTTTCCCGGCGAGAGGCGGTGGTACTTGGGCGGGGGTTCTATTTCAAAATCGCCGCGCTCAATATAAAGCTCCTTTGTAAAAGGCAGCTCGCGCTCGCCCGCAGCCTCGTCGTTCGGGTTGTTGCTCACCTTGAAATACTCAGTTCTGTCCTCGGGGTAGTTGCTCAAAGTCACCTTTATCGGGTCGAGCACGGCCATGCGGCGCTGCGCGCTCATATTGAGCTCGTCGCGTATGCAGTGCTCGAGCAGCCCTATATCCACCACGCTGTAGGCCTTGGCTACCCCCGCCTTCTGCACGAAGGCGTTTATCGAACTCGGGGTGTAGCCGCGGCGGCGCAGGCCGCAGATGGTGGGCATTCGCGGGTCGTCCCAGCCGTCCACCGTGCCGCTCTCGACCAGCTCGCGCAGGTAGCGCTTGCTCATGACGGTGTAGGTCACGTTGAGGCGCGCAAACTCGCGCTGCTTGGGCTTGCTTTCAAAGTCTATATTGTCCACAACCCATTCGTAGAGCGGGCGGTGGTTTTCAAACTCGATGGAGCAGAGCGAATGAGTTATGCCCTCCAGCGCGTCCTGTATGGGGTGGGCGTAGTCGTAGAGGGGGTAGATGCACCACTTATTCCCCTGCCTGTGGTGCTCGCTGTGGACTATGCGGTAGATGGCGGGGT
>JAUNBN010000232.1 GCA_030527085.1 Oscillospiraceae bacterium | reverse complement strand
AATCCGCAGCCACTTAAAGCGCTGCGGGGAATAGTGAGGTAGCTTATGAACGCATTGATAAACGCAAAAATCGAGGAAATCAAACGCAGCCGCGCCAAGGCAAAACGCAAGTTTATCCTTATTCTTGCTCTTACCGCCTTTGGCATACTCGTCTTTATTGCGGGCTCCATAATAGCGGGAGTCCAGCTTTATAAGTGCCGCGAGCGCTGTGCCGAAAAGCGCCGCATGGCTTCGGACGATGCAGGGGACGGCACTGAAGCCGCCGCCTTCTACGACGCAGAGAAAAAAGAATTTGCAGAAACCAAAGAGAAGGACTAGGCAAAAAGGCTTCCTTCTGTGTGCGGCGGGCGCAGAACGAGCCCGTCGCACATATATTATATAAAGAGGAACCGCTGCCGAATGGCAGCGGTTAGAAGATAGAAAAGGAGGAAAAGAATGAAAAAAGTTGAAGATGTGTCGCTTGCTATTCAAGGCTCATCTTGTAACCGTATTGTAACCTATTTTAACTCTTTTGTAAACAGTATAATCTAAAATTGACAATATAGCTAAAAATCGCTGCTGTATTTGTGCGTGATGTACACAAAACGCTAAAACAGGGCGGCGAATACTGCATAGCAGAACAGAGAGATAACAAAAGGGGGGGATTGTATGGCTCTTGTGGTAATGAAATTCGGCGGCAGCTCCGTAGCCAACAGGGAGAGAATACAAAACGTCGCCGGGATAATATGCTCGAGCGCCCGCGAGGGCAACGAGGTGGTGGCGGTAGTTTCCGCGCAGGGCGACACGACAGACGAGCTCATAGCCAAGGCGGGGGAGATAAGCCTCAAGCCCTCAAAGCGCGAGATGGATATGCTTCTGGCAACGGGCGAGCAGGCCTCGGCGGCGCTGGTCGCAATGGCGGTGGACGCGCTGGGCGTTAGGAGCGTTGCGCTGACCGGATGGCAGGCGGGCTTCAATACGAACGCGACGCACGGCTCGGCGCGAATAAAACACCTGGACACCGAGAGGCTGCGCGCGGAGCTGGACAGAAACAACGTCGTCATAGTCGCGGGCTTTCAGGGCGTAGACCCCGCCGAGGACATAACGACGCTCGGGCGCGGCGGCTCGGACACGAGCGCGGTGGCCCTGGCCGCGGCGCTCAAGGCGGAGGTCTGCAAGATATATACCGATGTGGACGGCGTTTACACCGCCGACCCGCGTAAAATAAAGAAGGCGCGCAAGCTCGAGGAGATAAGCTTCGACGAGATGCTGGAGATGTCCCAGCTCGGCGCGCAGGTGCTGCTTTCGCGCTCCGTTGAGCTCGCGAAGAAATATAATGTTCAAGTAGAGGTGCTCTCGAGCCTAACCGGGAACCCCGGAACCATAGTTAAGGAGGCGGTCAACGTGGAGGGAATGCTGATAAGGGGAGTTACGAAGGACACGAGCTTCGTTTCGATATCTGTTATCTCGGTGCCGGACCGCACCGGCATAGCCTATAAGCTCTTTTCGGTGCTGGGCAGCAAGGGAATAAGTGTGGACGTTATCCTGCAGTCCGTAGAGCGCGACGAGACGCGTGACATCTCCTTTACAATAGCCGAAAGCGAGCTCGAGCGCGCGCTGGCTCTGCTCCAGGAGCACAAGGACAGTATAGGCTTCAGGGAACTTACGGTAGATAAGGACGTGGCTAAGGTGTCAATAATAGGCAGCGGAATGATAAGCAACGCCGGCGTGGCCTCGCGTATGTTCGGCGCTCTTTCCGACGCCGGCATAAGCATAAGAATGATAACAACCAGCGAGATACAGATTTCGGTAATAGTGGACAGAAAGGAAGTAGACCGCGCCGTCGAGGCGGTTCACGACGAATTTATAAAGTGATAAACAGAGAAAAACTCGCCGAGGGGGCATATTTCACCACTGTTAAGGGCCCCTACAAAAGGGCTCGGCTCTCGGTCTTTTTAAGCGCTCCTTTGAGCCGCGGCAGTCAGACTGAGACCGCGCTTATACCCTTTATGCTCGAAAGGGGAACACGTCTTCTTCCGGACAAGACCCTTTTGGGCCGAAGGCTGCTCTCGCTTTACGGCGCCGATATGGAGAGCGATTACTCCCAGTTCGCCTATTCGCGGGTGCTCAGCGCCTATATTTCCGGCGCGGACGCAGGCCTGCTGCCCGAGGGGGAGAGGGTGCTGCGCGAGAGGGCCTCGCTTTTAAGCGAGCTGCTCTTTGACACGAACGCGCCCGGCGGAGCTTTCGAGGAGGCACAGCTTGCCATAGAAAAGGAAAAGCTGCGCGAAACGATGCGCTCCATAATTAACTCCAAGCGGGAATACTGCTTCAGGAGACTGATGGACACGTTTTACGGCGAGGATCTGCGCAGTATGCCTTCGGACGGCTTTGAGGAGGATCTTGCCGGTATAGACGGCGC
>JAUNBN010000012.1 GCA_030527085.1 Oscillospiraceae bacterium | reverse complement strand
TCGCGCGGGGCCGCCGCGCGGTCGCGGCGGCAGACCGCCTGATAGTCGCACCACTCGCAGCAGCTTCTCGAGCCCTTTACGGCGGGGCTCGCGGCTATGTCGCCCTCGCTCAAAGCCTGTGCCATCTCCAAAACGGTTTTTTCAATATGGCGGCGTATGCGGCCCAGCCTCTCCAAAGAGGCGAGCTTGTCGCCGCCTTTTGCCGCGCCGTCCTCGGAGCCCAGGCTCACGGGCAGGAAAACACCCTTGGCCTCGCGCTCGAGCGCCCTTATTATATCGGGGTCGTCCAGCACCAGACCGTCCATTCGGTAGGCCTTTTGGGCGGCCTGCTCGGGGGAGTCCTTCTCATCGGGCGCGCTGGGGTCTCCGGGCATATAGAGCACCGCCGCGGGGAGGCTGGGGCCGTAGCGCTCCTCCCCCTTTTCGCAGACAGAAAAGAGGTAGAGCAAAAGCTGCATATTCAGCCCGTAGTAAACGTCGCTTAGGGAAAAGGACTTGGTTCCCGTCTTGTAGTCTATGACGCGGATATAGCAAAGGCCGTCCTTATTATAGGTATCCACTCTGTCCACCGAGCCCTCGACATAGACCTCGCCGCCCTCGGGCGTTTTGAGAAGAATGGGCTCTATGTCCCCGCCCTTTGCAACTTTAAGTTCGAAATCCTCCGCGCGAAACTCGCTCTGGCGCTGCTCGAGCCTAAGCTGAAGAAGCAGCCTGCGCCCCTGGTTTTTGAGCCTGCCCAAGAGGTAGCCCAGGCGGCCCTCCTCCCTCGCCTCTCCCGCCAGCCTCTCGGAAAGGTAGCCTTCCGCCGCGCTGTCGCAGGCCGAAAAAAGCTCCTCGTCGGAAGCTTCCGAAATATCTCCGCCGAAAGCCTTGAGCACGCTCTCCATGAGCGCGTGGATAAAGCTTCCGGCCTCTATGGGGCTGAACTCCGCCTTTTTGAGCGGCCTTATTCGCAGTATGTATCTCAGAAAATAGGCGAAGCGGCATTGATAGAAGCTCTCGAGCCTCGTGGGCGAGAGCGCCAGCTCGTTTCCGACAAGGCCCGCCGCGAGGCGCTTGTCCCTTATCTCGTAGCGCGGCGCTTTTCCGAGCTGCCTCAAGGCCGAAAGCTCCCCCTGAGCGGCCTCGAGCAGCGCCGCCGCTGCCTCGTCGCCCCGCTCGAGCGCGCAAAGAAACTCCCTTTTCGCGCTGCGAAAGCTCGCGGCCAGAAAGCAGGGCTCGGCCTCGCTTTCGGGCGCGGCGGCGGGAATCTCTGTCAAAAAATCTTCGAGCCAGGCGGCCCTCTCGAGAGCGCCCCCACCCGAGCGCCGCGCGCTCGAGAGGTAGACCCTTTCCGAGGCGCAGCAGAGCGCGCGGTACAAATAGACCCTCTCCATCTCCTCGCAGCGCTCTACGTCACGTCCCAACCGGACGCCGCGCCTTATTAAAAGCTCTCGCTCCGCCTGAGTTAATAAAGGCGAGTCGAAGCTCGCAGGCGGGAAGAGGCCGTCGTTCAAGCCCAGCACGAAGACCGCGCGCGGCGCGTTTGGCCGGCAGCGGTCCGCCTGGCCTATGCTCACCTGCTCGAGCGAGGGGGGGATGTCCGAAAGCGGCGTGTGCCGCGCGAGGGTCCTCGCGAGCTCGCCGAGTTCGGCCGCGCTCAAAGACTCGTTCAGAGCTATGGCGTAGAGCTCCTCTAAAATCAGCGCGGCGGCGGATGCCTCTTTGAGCGCCTCGCCGCCCTCGTTTTCCAGCTTTGCCTGCGCGCCGCAGCTTTCAAAGAGCGAGTAGACGGCGCTCACAAGCGCCGCGCCGCGAGCCGTTTTTGCCTCGCTTAAAAAGGGCGATATCTCTCCAATAAATGCGGCGCGCGCGCCTTCCGCGAGCGAGAGGGCCTCCTTTTGCGCCGCAGTGCGCGGCTTTCCGAAGTCCTCGGGGCTGCGCTCGAAGGGCGCGAACCACTCGGCGGCCTTCGGTTGGTGTACGAAAGCATAGCTCTCAAGCTCGCCCAGCGAGGCTTCAGCGATATTAAAAAGCCCGGTTTTGAGCAGCGTCATCGCCCTTTCGGAGCTGAAAGAGGAAGCCAGCTCCAGCGCGGCGAGAATAAAGCGCACAGGGCGCGAGTGCAGCATATTTAAGGGCTCGTCGGTAAAATAGGGCAGGCCGTAACGCTCAAAGGTCTTTTCCAGCGCCGAGCGGTAGCGCGAAAGGTCGCGCGTTATCACGGCTATCTCCGAAAAGCGAAAGCCCCTCTCGCGCGCCAGAAAGCAGATTTCCGCCGCCGCGCGGGCACATTCCTCGTAGATATCCGCGCCCTCAAAGCAGAACAGCCCTTCGCTTGAATCTCCGCGGGCTTCCTCCCCAGCCAAATACGCCTCCAGCGACTTAAGCCCCCCGGCCTTGAATCGGCTTGGCTCTCCCAGCTCGAGCAGCGCGGGACGGGCAAGCCCCTGCTCGCGCGCCGTCTGCAAAAGGCGGCGCAGGGTAGCTTTTTCGGCGGTGAAGAAGTCCGGGTGTTCGTCTCCGCTCGGGCAGCAGAGCGTGCAGTGCAGGTCACACTGGCGCATGAGGGCTTTAATGAGGACCAGCTCCGGCTCTGTAAAGCCGGAAAAGCCGTCCAGAAAGATTTTTGTGCCCTCAAAGCAGCGCGAGCTCTCGCAAAGACGCGCCGCGCTCTCAAGCTCCAGAGCGCCGTCGAGGCCGAGCGCTTCCAAAAACTCCTCGTATTTCTCGTAAATGATCGCGAGCTCTCTCAGTTTGGCGCGGCTGTTCTCCGTTTTGGCCTCGAGCGCGGCCTCTTTGAGCGCCTCCGGTTCGACGGCGGCGTTTTTAAGCTCGTCCACAGCGCCCGCCATGAGCTCGAAAAAGGCAGCGTCCCGCGCGCAGCGGCGGTAGAGGACTATCTCGCCGCCCAGCGCCTCGAGCGCGCGCCTTACCAGAGCGTGCTTCTGCGCCTCGCTCACGCGCTTTCTCGCGCCGCCGCCCGCCCTCGCGAAGATGTCGCGGCAGATGCGGCTGAAGCTGCGCACGAAGACGCGCGACTTCCACTCCCCCTCGGGCAAAGAGGCGAGCGCCCGCTCGCAGGCGAAGGAGCTCTGCTCGGGCACGACGATATAGCAGTAAAGCCCGCCCTCGGCGGCCCTTACCGCTTCTTTCAGGCAGTATTCGCTCTTTCCGCTGCCCGCGCGCCCTTTTACGACAGTTAACAAGCTCGCCCCTCCTTTTTTCTTATTTTACTCTATGCGCCGCCGCAAAACAACAGCAAGGGCAGAAGGGGAGCGCCACCACCGCGCGCTTTTCGTTATATCCCTCTGCCTTCGGCGGGGGGATATAACCCCAAATACCCGCTTTTGGCAGCTTGCCTGCAGCTTGTCTGTACAAAGAGCCCCATGTCCGGCGCGAAACCGGGTATGGAGCTCTTTTATGTTGTTTCCCCGTCCTCGGCGGGTTGAAATGCCCTAAAAAATACGCACAAATGTAATTCTGCCGCCCGTCAAAGAACGATAAACTCACGCTGCCCAAAAGGCTTAAAACCACTTGCCCATACGATTTCAGCTCTTGTAATCAATCCTCGGCTTCCCTGCGCGCTCTTAAGCTCTGGATAAGCTCCTCGAGCTTGAACTTGAATCTCAGTTCCTTTTTTCCCTCGACGACCTCGCGCTCCTCCTCGCTGTAGGCTTCGAGCGCCTCTTTATTCTCAAGGCTCTCCGCCGCGGGGTAGCAGAGCGCGGGATAGACGACGCACCACCAGTTTTTGCCCTCGGCCTCGCCTAGCTCAACTCTGAGCGCGGTGTAAACCCCGGCGGGCAGGGTAGCTTCTCCGTAGCTCCTCTCCTCGAAATACATCTCGGTTAGTCTCGCGCGCGCCGAATAGGAAAAGCCCCCGGCGGCGAGCGTTTCATTAGCGGCGTCGCTCAGTTCCTTAAGGCCGAGCTCGGCCGCCCCGGCAGCCTCGGCGGCGCTGCGCGCGTCAGTCAGCCTTTCGGCGGCGCGTTCGAGCACTGCGTCGCGCACGGCGAGCTTTACAGCCTGATCGGCCTCGCTGTCGGAGTTGGCCACAACGTGCAGCCTCAGGGTATCGCCCCTGAGCTGCTCGCAGGCGCGCGAAAAGGGTATTTGAAAGGCCGCGAGCGCCGCGAGCAGCGCAAAGGCGGCGAGCAGGGATATTTCAGTTTTTTTCATTTTAAAAACGCCTCGCTTTCCTTGAGAAAAGCATGGGCGCTTTTGAGCGGGCTCATTCAGTCAAGAGAAATAAACCGGGGGAATACACCCTAAAAAGCATGCTGGGCATATAGCTTAAAAAAGCCTTCTATACGCTTGCTAAACGGAAATTATTTTTACGCCCTCGGCGCAGGGCCGGGCTATATAGGCCCCCGCCGCCTCGCCCTCTAGCGCCCTCTTGGCGCGCTGGGCAGAGAAAATATCACTGTATATGCCGAAAACGGCGGCGCCGCTGCCGCTCATGCTCGCTCCCAGCGCCTCGTTTCTGAGCAGCAGGCTTTTAAGCCTTTCGCTCTCTCCGCCGCTCTCCAGGGAGCAGAAGGCGTTTTCAAGATGTATGCCCATTGCCGCCGTGTCGCCGCTCGCCAGCGCCGCGAGCAGCGCTTCCGTGTCGGGGCGCTTAAAGACCGCGCCCTTGTCGAAGCGCGCGAAGGCCTCGACGGTGGAGCGCCCCCGAGCGGGCATGAGGATAAGAACAACATAGTCGCAGCGGTCCGGCACGGACCTTACCAGCTCACCTATGCCGCCGACTCGCGCCGCGCCGCCTATAAGGCAGAAGGGCACGTCCGCGCCGACGCTCTCGCCTGTCGAACAGAGCTCCTCTTTGCCGAGCCCCAGTGAGAGCAGGCTGTTAACCCCTATAAGCGCTGCCGCGGCGTCCGCCGAGCCCCCGCCCAGCCCCGCCTGAGCGGGTATACGCTTTTTTATGTGAATATCCAGAGAAGGCGGCTCAATACCCACGCGCTCGCAGAGCCGCGAAACGGCCTTAACAACAAGGTTGCGCCCGTCGCGGGGCAAATAGCGCGCATTGGAGGAGAGATTTATACCCCCGCTTTCCCTAAGGTGCAGGGTGAGCTCATCGGACAAATCCACGGAGCGCATCACCATGTCCATGAGATGGTAGCCGTCCGCCCGCCGCCCGACTATATCCAGGCTTAGGTTTATCTTGGCTCTCGCGAGGAGCTTTATTGTTTTATTCTCGGTTTCCATGGCTTACCCCCGGGGTATTCCCGCGGCTTTTGGGGCCCCGGCTTCAGCCCTTAAGCTCTTTTAAGAACTCTCCCACGCGGCGCAGGGCCTCGGCTATATGGGAGACGGAGTAGGAGTAGGAGGCGCGCACAAAGCCCTCGCCGCTCGCGCCGAAGGCGTCGCCGGGAACGAGCGCGACGCGCTGGGACTCGAGCAGCTTCTCGCAGAATTCCAGCGATTTCATGCCCGTGGACTTTATGCAGGGGAAGGAGTAAAAGGCGCCCTCGGGCTCGAAGCAGCTAAGTCCCAGACGGTTGAAGCCGTCCACTATGAGGCGGCGGCGCATATTGTATTCTGTGGCCATCGCCTCCACGCTGTCGTCGCACTCGCGCAGGGCAGTTATCGCGCCGTACTGCGCCATCGTCGGCGCGCACATGAGCGCGTACTGGTGCAGCTTGAGCATCTGGTCTATGAGCGCTCTGGGCCCGCAGAGGTAGCCCAGCCGCCAGCCGGTCATAGCGTAGGCCTTGGAAAAGCCGTTTACTATAACGGTGCGCGCGCGCATATCCTCGCTTATCGAGGCTATCGAAACGTGGCGCTCGCCGCCGTAGGTAAGCTCGGCATAGATTTCATCCGAAAGAACTATTATATCAGTGCCGCTCAGGACCTTCGCTATCTCCTCGAGATGGGCGCGGCGCATAACGGCTCCCGTGGGATTGCAGGGGAAGGGGAAGACCAGCAGCTTGGTTTTGGGTGTTATCGCGGCCTTAAGCTCCCCGGCGGTCAGGCGGAAGGAGTTTTCGGCCTTCGTGGCTATGGGTACCACCTTTGCGCCGCACATGTGCGCGCAGGCGTCGTAGGCCACGAAGGAGGGCGTGGGGAGAATGACCTCGTCGCCCGGCTCGAGCAGCACGCGCATACAGAGGTCTATGCCCTCGGAACCGCCGACAGTGACAAAGGTCTCGTCGAACTCGTAGTGCAGGCCGAAGCGGCGGTTTAAGTATTCGCAGATTTCCTCGCGCAGCACAGCAAGACCCGCGTTGGCGGTATACCAGGTCTTGCCCGAATCCAGCGAGCGTATCCCCGCATCGCGTATCCTCCAGGGGGTGACGAAGTCGGGCTCGCCCACGCCGAGCGAGATGCAGTCCTCCATCTCGGCCGCGACGCTGAAAAAGCGCCTTATGCCGCTCGGCTTAAGCTCCTTTATGCGGGAGCAAAGCAGCTTTTCATAGTCAATCACAGTGAGGCGAGGCTCCTTTCGTCCTCCGGCTTTTCGTTGAGGATGATGCCGCGTTCCTTGTAGGTGCGCAGCACGAAATGGGTTGCGGTGGAGAGCACGGACTCCATCGGCGAGAGCCTCTTGGCTACGAACATCGCGATATCGCGGAAGCTCGCGCCGTGTATCGTTATCGAGATATCATAGCCGCCGGACATCAAATAGACGTTTTCGACCTCGGGAAAGCGCGCGACGGTGTCCGCGAACTCGTCAAAGCCGAAGTCGCGCTTGGGGCTTATGCGAACCTCTATTATGCTCTGGACCTTCTCGAGCCCTGCCCTCTCCCAGTTGACTACGGCCTGGTAGCCCGCGATAACGCCCTCTTTCTCAAGCTCGTCCATGCGCTCGGCCACCTCGGTTTCGGAAAGGCCGGTGAGGCTCGCGAGCTGCTCCAGGCTCAGGCGCGCGTCCTCGGACAGCAGTTTAAGCAGCATTTCCATATCTATTCTCCGTTCTGTAAGGTTTCAGCGCGCCGCAGGGCTCGGGGCCGCGCCTTGAAAATGATTTGCCGAATATTATAAACCAATTAAAACAATAAGTAAATAAATACTTGCAGCGGGGAGCGGCCCGATTTGCGTGTACTTTTGCTGTTTTGCCCGCTTTTATCCTTCTTCCGGCTGCTCGGGCGCTTTCCGCGCCGCCTCGCGGTAGAGCTCGCTCTTTTTGAGCCCGAACTCCGCGGCGGCGCGGCGGCAGGCCTCGGAGAGCGAGAGTCCCGCGGCCTTGAGTTCGCTCACCCTCTTTAAAGGGTCGCCCTGCGGCGCTTGCTTCGGAGCTTCATCCTCACGGCCCGCGACTATCAAAACGTACTCTCCGCGCGGCTCGCGCGTTTCGTATTCGGCCAGCGCCGTGGAAAGAGAGCTTCGCTCTATCTCCTCGTGCAGCTTTGTCAGCTCGCGCGCGAGGACTATCTCGCGCTCGCCCAGATGCTTATAAAGGTCTTTAAGCGTGTTTTTCAGCTTGTGCGGAGCCTCGTAGAAAACGAGGGTGCGCCGCTCCGTCGCCAGCTCCTCGAGGCGAGCGGCGCGGTTCCTCTTCGCCATGGGCAGAAAGCCCTCGAAACAAAAGCGGCCCGAGGGCAGTCCCGAGGCCGAAAGCGCCGCCGCCGCCGCGCAGCAGCCCGGAATGGGGATTACCCTCACGCCGCTTTGCGCCGCCAGCCTGACAAGCTTTTCGCCGGGGTCGCTGAGCGCGGGCGTTCCCGCGTCGCAGCAGAGCGCGCAGCTCTCCCCCGCGAGTATCCTCGCAACTATGCCCTCGCTGCGCCCCTCCTCGTTGTGGCGGTAGCAGCTCACGAGTGGCTTCTTTATGCCGAGGTGGTTCAGAAGCTTGAGGGTCACGCGCGTGTCCTCGGCGGCTATGAAGTCCACCGAGGCCAGAACCGCCGCCGCGCGCGGGCTCAAATCCTCGAGATTGCCTATCGGCGTCGCCACTATATAAAGCAGAGCCTCGCTCATCTTTTTTCCTCTCAGTCTATCAAATCCTGCATTATTTTAAGTCCCTCGCCGCCGCCGGGCCTCGCCTCGAGCAGCGCGAGCCAGGGCTCCTCCTCGCGGCTGTGGCGCACGAGCCTTAAGCGCTTCGCCGCAAATCCCCCCGCCTCAAGCTCGCAGATAAGATACGCGAGCCTTTCGGGCCGGTAGCACAAAAAGAGGCTTCCGCCCTCCTTGAGCGAGCGGCGCGCGCAGAGCGCTATATCGGCAATGCCGCAAAGGCTCTCGCTGCGCGCGGCGCGGCGCGCTTCGCTTTTGCTCAGGGTTCCGGCCCCCGCTTTAAAATAGGGCGGGTTGCAGACGGCGCAGTCGAATTTATACTGCGGCTTAAAATTTCTCAAGTCCTCTTTCTGCGCCCTGTAGCTTGAAAAGCCGTTTTCGGCCGCGGCACGCTCTGCGAGCGCGCAGGCCTCCGGGTCTATCTCGAGCGCCAGCGTCTCGCCAGAAAAGCCCCTGTCCCAAAGCGCCAGAGAGACTATGCCGCAGCCCGCCCCTATATCCAGCAGCGAGGAGTTTTTCTTTATATTTACAAAATCCGCAAGCAGCAGCGAGTCCCTCGAAAAGCGGTGCTCGCCGCTCAAAAAGACCTTCGTCCCGCCGCTCAAAATTTCAATATCGCTCAAGACTCTTATCCTTATGAAAGCGGGCGGACGCCTAAAGCGGCGTCCGCCCGTATTTCTCCAATTCTTCTCAGCCCTTGCCGCGCGTACTAAATCATCCCGCGGAAATCGCCTGGGCGGGACATGCCGCCTCGCAGGCTCCGCAGTCTATGCAGGTTTCGGGATCGATGCTGTATTTGTCGCCCTCAGAGATGGCCCCGACGGGACATGTGGCCTGGCAGGTACCGCACGCGATGCATTCATCGGAAATAACTCTCGCCATTTTGAACCTCCTTTTAAGTATAGCCTTGCGCTCTTATAATATCACAAACGCGCGCAATTTCAAGTATTATTCGGAAAAGGCCGCGTCGGAATTTTCGGCTCCCTCTTTTTTCGAGCGCGATTTGTTCCCGAAGAGCACCTGTATGTCGTCGAGGCTGTAGCCTCTCGGAGACTCGGGGCTGTCGTCCAGCCTCACCTTGACAGTGCGCGCGAGCACCTGAGAATCCACAACGGTGCCATTGCCGTCCGGCGTTTTTACATAGGAGCCGTTTCTGGGCGTCTTGCGCAGCAGCTCGTCGTAGACGTTCTGTTCGTATTTAAGGCAGCACATCAGCCGCCCGCAGGCCCCGGATATCTTGGTAGGGTTGAGCGACTTGCCCTGCTCCTTGGCCATTTTGATGGAGACCGGGTGGAACTCAAAGAGGAAGGTCGAGCAGCAGAGTTCCTTACCGCAGATGCCCAGTCCCCCGAGCAGGCGGCTCTCGTCGCGCACGCCTATCTGGCGCAGCTCTATTCTCGAATGGAAAACGCCTGCCAAATCCTTTACGAGCTCGCGGAAATCCACTCGGCCGTCGGCGGTGAAATAGAATACTATCTTCTGGCTGTCGAAGGCGTATTCCACATCTACCAGCTTCATCTCGAGGCCGTGCTCGGCTATCTTGCGCCGGCAGACCGCATAGGCCTCGCGCTCCTTTTCGAGGTTGGCCTCGTGACGCGTCAAATCCTCCTCGCCCGCCCGCCTCACGACGGGCTTTAAGGGCTGGACTATCTTCTCCTCGGCCACCTCGCGCGAGCCCAGGCTCACATAGCCGCACTCGAGCCCCCGAGCGGTCTCCACTATAACGTAATCCCCCCGCCTGAAGCTCTCGCCGAGCGGGTCGAAGTAGTACTGCTTTCCCGTGCCCCTGAAGCGTACGCCTATTACATTAGCCATCTATTTCAAACTCCCGTTTTCGCCGCAGCGCAGCGCGAAGCGCGTACACAGCAGCTTTTGATTGATGTTTTTGCCAAGTCCCCTGAGCGCCTCGAGCGCGGCCTCGTGAACGAGGCTCAGGGCTTCCGCGGCTCTCGGGTTTCTCTCGAGCTCGCCCGCCAGCCTCAAAAGCAGGTAGGAAAAGACCGAGCCTAACTGCGCGCGGCTCTTATAAGCGTCCAGCGCGCTCATGACGGCCAGCCTTTGGCCCTTGAGCGACAGACGGCAAATATCGCTCGCCGCAAGGGCGAGCGCCCGCTCCTCTTCGGAGGAGGCGAGCTTAAAGGCGACTCCCACCCTCCCCGCGCTGAGGAGCGCTATCTCCTCGAGTTCAGAGGGCCTCAGAGCGGAATAGCGCGCTCTAAGGGCTTTTTTCACCTCAGCTCCGCCCGCCGGCAGCAGCGAGAGGCAGGCCAGGCGCGAGCAGACCGTCGGCAGCAGCTCCGATTTCGAGCGCGCCGTTAAAATGAACATAACGCCTTCGGGCGGCTCCTCCAGAGTTTTAAGCAGCGCTGCCGAGGAGCTGGCGTTGAGCATGAAGGCGTCTCTTATAAGGCAGCAGCGCCTGCCCTCGGCCATTACGGCGGAGAGCGAGAGCTCAAATGCGGCGGCGCGAACGGCTTTTACGGGTATCTGGCCGCTGGCGCCCTCGCCCGAAACAGAAATAAAGTCCGGGTGCGCCCCGCGCGCTGCAAGCCCGGCCTCGTCTCTGAGGTAGGCCGCCGCGAGCAGCTCGGCGGCGAAGTTGCGTCCGCAGCCGTCCGGCGCGAGCAGGAGCAGACCCTGCGGCGGACGCGGCGAGTCCAGCAGCGCCGCCGCGTCGCGCTTAAAAGTCTCGTTGCCCAGCAGAGGGGCGAGGTAATCAGAGCTTTTCAAAGCGCTCTATATTCTGAACAAAGACGGTTGCGCCGCCTACCGAGACCTCTACGGGCGTGGCGTCGCCCACTCCCAGCCCGAAGGAGGAGGTGGCGGGCATGTAGAGCTTGCGCATTTGGCAGTGCTCGGCGATGTGGTCGAGGGCCTCGTCCACCCGCCCGTCATCGGTAGCCGTTATAAAGGTCACGTTTCCGGCCTGCAGAAAGCCGCCGGTAGTGGCGAGCCTTGTAACCGAAAAGCCCGCCTCTGTGAGGGAGTGCTGCACGGAGAGCGCGTCGTCCTTATTTACTATTGCGGTAATGAGTTTCATTAATACCACCACGATTGAATTTGAGCGGCCGCGCCGCCTCTTAAGCAATTTTACCATTAAAGGATTAATAATTCCAGAAATTTTTACTGACGGAAAGTGTTCCGACTGCGTGTTTTATACCTTGGCAACCGTGGATGTTCCAAGAGCGTGATAATGCTCTGATTCCCCGCTGCTGTTGCGGGGCAAGGCGCTTTTACTATTCGTATTCGACGCGCCGGGTCGCCCCCGCTTCGTTAAAAGCTCGGCACGCTCGAGTGCGGATTTTTAACAGTTTCAACCGAGTTTTCAACAAAGCCCCCTCCCGCGAGGCTTTACAGGGCGTATATCACCGGTGCTCTCCGGTCCGCCCTCGGGGCCCCGCGAGGTGCTCAAATGGGCTTTTGCGCGTTCTTTGCTGCCCTTTCTGTTTTTTCCGTCCGGTTTCGCGCGCCCGCCGTCTTTCCCTGCGGAGCAAGTGTCGGGATAACTTATGTCAATCAGGGTGCTTTTCCCCGCCTTTGGCGGGGAAAAACACCCTGAAAAATCCGTGCAGCTGCGGGGGAAAAACAGCGAAGAAGCGCGAGGTTCGAGCGCTTTGCTTCCGGTCGGTTTAGAGCGCGGCCATATAATCGGCCAGCGCCTCGCGCCAGCCGCGCATTTCGTCGCCCGCGGTGAGACGCAGCATCATGTTGTCGAGCGCCGAGAAGGCAGGGCGCTTCGCCGGGGTGGGGTATTCCTCCGTAGTGCAGGGAATCACCCGGCATTCAAGCCCCGAAAGGCGGACTATCTCGCTTGCAAAGTCATACCAGGAGCAGACGCCCGCGCCTGTGCAGTGGTAGACTCCATAGCGCGAGGAGGGGGCAATTTTGAGCATGTGGTGCGCGAGGTCAACGGCGTTGGTGGGGTTGCCGAGCTGGTCGTTCACGACTTTTATCTCGTCCTTTTCGCGCGCGAGCTTTAAAATAGTTTTTACAAAATTAGTGCCCTTAGCGCCGTAGAGCCAGGCTGTGCGTATTATATAGTGGTTGGCGCAGCGCTCCCTCACTGCCAGCTCGCCCGCGAGCTTGGTCTTGCCGTAGACGGTGATGGGCGAGGGCAGGTCGTACTCGCGGTAGGGCTCCGAGGCCAGGCCGTCGAAGACGTAGTCCGTGGAGACGTGCATCAAAGCCGTGCTCGTGCTCGCGCAGGCCTCCGCGAGGTTGCGCGGGCCCAGCGCGTTGGCCGCAAAGGCGGCGTCTTGCTCGCTCTCGCAGGCGTTTACGTTCGTAAAGGCCGCGCAGTTTATAACCATATCGTAGCTGCCCTCGTCCAAAAAGGCCAGCACGGCCTCGCGGTCGGCCAAATCGAAGCTGTCTATATCGACCGCCGTAACGTCCGAGTTTTGCAGCCTCTCCTCCAGCGGCCCGAGGGCGCTGCCGCCCTCCGCGAGCTGCCTTTGCAGCTCCGTGCCGAGCTGGCCCCGGCAGCCGGTTATCAGTATGCGCATCAGCCCTCAGTCCTCGGTTTCACTGTTTTAGCCACGGTGTAGAGATACTGCCCGTACTCCGTCTTTGCCAGAGCGTCGGCGCTGCGCAAAAGCTGCGCCAAGTCGATGAAGCCGCGGCGGTAGGCTATCTCTTCAAGGCAGGCTATGTAGAGCCCCTGACGTGACTGCACCGCGTCCACGAAATTCGCCGCGTCGAGCATCGCGCGGTGGTTGCCGGTGTCGAGCCAGGCCATGCCGCGGCCGAAGAGCTCGACCCTGAGCTCACCCAGCCTTAAGTACTCGTTGTTCACCGAGGTTATCTCTATCTCGCCGCGGGCGCTGGGCTTTACGTTCTTGGCTATCTCTATGACTCTGTTGTCATAGAAATAGAGCCCCGGCACGGCGTAGTTGCTCTTGGGAGCGGCGGGCTTTTCCTCAATGGAGAGCACGCGTCCCTCGTCGTCAAACTCCACCACCCCGAACTCGCTCGGGTTGGCTACATGGTAGCCGAAGATAGTAGCTCCGCTCTCGCGCGCCGCGGCGCGCTGGAGCCTTTCGGTAAAGCTGTAGCCGTAGAAGATGTTGTCGCCCAGAACGAGGCAGACCCTGTCGCTGCCTATGAAGTCCTCGCCGACTATAAAGGCGTCCGCGAGGCCGCGCGGGCTATCCTGCACGGCGTAGCTTATCTCGAGCCCGAGCTGGGAACCGTCGCCGAAGAGGGTTTCAAAGCCGCCTATGTCGCGCGGGGTTGAGATTATCAGAATCTCGCGTATGCCCGCGAGCATAAGCGTGCTCATGGGGTAGTAGATCATGGGCTTGTCGCAGACCGTAAGCAGTTGCTTGGAGACGGCGATTGTAGAGGGGTAAAGGCGCGTGCCCGCCCCGCCGGCCAGTATAATGCCCTTCATATAGCTTACCTCTTAATTCCTAAGTTTATATCCTCAAAGGCCGTCTTAAAGGGAGAGGGGAGTGTTCCGTTGCGCGGATTCTTCGCTGTCTTTCCCCTCGCCTGCAGCGGGGGAAAGACAGCATATTACACGCTTATAGTCCGCTCCCAGGGAGAGCCCCTCGCTTTTGAGCCGCTGCCGTCTTAAGACTCCGCCTTAAAGCTCTTTATCTTTTGAGTATTCTCTCGAGCGCCGCGCCGTCGAGCAAATTGACGGTCTCAAATCTGCCCTTGTAAAACACGGCGAAGTTGTTGAAAACGCAGGGCAGCTGTTTGGCCCTTTCAAGGCTGTCCACCTCAATAAGCTTTAAGGGCGCGCCCTTTTCCTCGCAGCAGGCCCTTGCCGTTTCAACGCTCTGCCATATATAGGGGCACTGCCCGCTGAAGTAAACTGTTAGTTCCTTAGAAGCTATCTCCTGCTTCTTTGCCGAGGGCGTAAAGCGCGGGAGTGTGCCGTCGAAGGAGAGCGCCAGCAGCTCGTAGTCGCCCGCAGTATCGGCCGTTTCAAAGCCGAAGCGCCGCGCGAAGCTCTGGTCGGAGAGCCAGGCCTTCTGCTTCTGCGCGCCCAGCATACAGACTCCGGATTTGCCCTTTTCGCGCGCGTCGGCAAGGCAG
>JAUNBN010000231.1 GCA_030527085.1 Oscillospiraceae bacterium | reverse complement strand
ATAGTGCATAGAAAAAAGTTGCCATGCTGAGTATAATTAATACATATACTTCACTCTAAGAGATTGAAAAGTGATTTCCAGATCTATCCTCGAGATGTGCAATTCTCTTAGAAAGGTATAAGGTAGGTGATTCCGATGTGCTAATTAGCCCTTTATATATGGGGAGTAATATATGGTGAAGAGAATCCCAAGCTGAGCGCGACAAATGAAATACGGAGGAAAAGAAAGGTATGAAAAAGATATGAAAAGATCAAAACGAGTTATAGGGACAATACTTCGTGTTTCATTATTCATTGTCAGCACATGCTTACCCGCTTTTGCAACAAATGACCTCACTATGAAACAAGATGAGGGGGCAAGCCCTAAAGTTGCAACTTGGGTGTTTAACACCTCAAAAGGAAGTGTGGTCATTTATTGGAATGAAAGAGCACACTACGTTGGGTATGGGCACACAACAACAGGAGATAGAGTAAGTGTGGTCCAGCGACTTTTGACACTCTACCACGAAGACAATCCGACTGTAAGTTGTGATCCTTTGGGGGTTGACGGTATATTTGGTGACAACACATACAATGCAGTGATTGCATTCCAAACACATAAGGGATTATCTGTTGACGGTGTTGTTGGCGGGGCTACGTGGGGAGCACTTCTTGCCTACTATACCAGCAAAGACCGCCCGATATTGCAGATAGGTTAGAGCCAAACTGCCCAGGACAGAGATATGAGAAAAGCTTTATTCTTGGCAGCAACCCTTTTATTGCTCACTGCCTGCGGCGAGGACGAGGAAAATGTCGCGGCTGATGTTTACTGCGAGGAGGGCTTCGCCTATTCGTTCGCTGAGCTGCCACAGCCCGGAGCCGTGCCCGGGTGGCCGGAGTATATCTGCAAAGACGATCATGTATACTATGCAGTCAGCGGCGGGCCGCCCGAGGCACGGATCATAGACCTATACTACTCTGCCCTGGGCAGCGACACTGCCACAGAGCTTGGAGCCTACCTGGCCGATCTCTTTCACGGTTGTGTAATGGATGACGGGACACTGTTAGGCTGCTTTGAAAATTATGACTCGGAGGAAATCACGCTTTTACATATAGACGCCGGCGGTGGCATTTTGCTTAACAAACGTCTGGATTGCCTTTCGGTGCCGGAAAATTGCATATCAAAATACATATCGTATGACAATGAGGGCCGGATATATATAATGTTTGGTGGGATAAAGGCCTTCCTCTGCGTGCTTGACAGCGGTGGTGACAGGCTGCTGTTTTCTCTGGATGTAAAAAATGCCGCCGATATGGCCCGAACTTCCAGCGGCGAAATTGCCATAGGACAGCCAGCGCGGGGAGAGTACGACGGCGCTCCGGATGATCCGGACACATATTCGGGCTATCTGATCAGGCTCGTGGACGCCGACGCCGGGACGTGGGGGGAGTCTCGTGAGCTTTTGGGCGTGTATTCGGGCCTCGCGGACGGAGCGGACTATGAGCTCTATTTACACGAGCCGGAAAATATGTTCGGATATGATTTTTCCGGCAATAAGCTCACGAGGCTTATAAACTGGCTGGATAACGGGATAGAACTGTCGAGCCGCCATTGCGTCTTGGGCGGCGGGCGCTTTATAAGCCTTATTACTTACCCCGGAGAGCAGAGTAAATACTGCCTCATGACGAGGGGGACAGAGCCAGCGGCGGAGCCGGTGACGCTCAAATTGGCGACGATGAACGGCGATGCGTTTCGTGGAGACGTCGCAGCGTTTAACAAAGCGTCCGAAAGCGTCAAAATCGAGCTGCTGGACTATTCGGAGATAAACGGCGAGGGCGCGGACGCCGGCCGCTTGAGGCTGGCTGCGGAAATGCTGTCGGGCTACATGCCGGATATAATCGACCTGGCCTCTTTCGATTCCCGGGCCTACATCTCCAAAAATCTGCTTGAGGATCTATACCCGTTTCTGACAGGCGACGCCGGGATAGACATGGACGATTTCTGGCCCAATGTGCTGAAAGCCTTGGAATATGAGGGCGCTCTCTATGAGCTCGTCCCCGGGTTTTCTATTGCCGCGGCCATGGTACGGCAATCGGACGGGGACGAAACGGTCTGGACTGCGGAGAGCTTCAAGGCTCTTCTTGCAAACGGGGCCGGATATACCTCGTTATTCGGCTCCGACGTGTCGCGCAGCGAATTTCTCTCGTTGATGGTGATGTATAATTCCGGCTCCCTGCTGGATAGGGAGTCTGGGCAGGCGTTTTTTGATACAGCGGGATTTGTTGAAATGCTTTCGCTGTCTGCTGCGCTGCCCGCCGAATCCGAGCCGCAGAGCTTCGGAGAGGAGCTCTTCCTGGGACGTCAGGCCGCCCTTATGACGACCGTGATGCAGCCGGTTGACCTCGACATGATAAGAGCGTATTTCAGGCAGGATTT
>JAUNBN010000230.1 GCA_030527085.1 Oscillospiraceae bacterium | reverse complement strand
TCAAATTCTATTCCGAGGTACTCTTTTTTCATTTCCGCTGCTCCCGCATTTTCTTTTTTATATTATATCACGAGACGCTCTTTAAATAAACCCACGAGAAGGAAGCGTCCCTGTCGCGCGCCTTTCTGTTGTTTTCCCACCGTCTTCGGGAACTCAGTTGCAGTCATTTGCGCCTTCGGCAAAAGGACGGAAATAGAAGCGGTTTTAAGCCTGCTCATGCCAATCACAATTACTTGTTTCAAAAAAAGAGTTAAGAGGGTAAGGTGTTATTATATCCGTAATTGAAGAATACCGCGCCGCCGGACCGCCAATGTTGGGTAAAGGAGTCAAAGCAGTGCAGTACAATCCTTATTTAGAGATAGCGTCCCTGCTAGTTCTGGCAGTAATCGCCGTACATTTTTTTGGACGGCCCCGCTTCCCCAGCCGCAGAACGTCATTTTTCGGCCTCTTCCTCATAGTTGCGCTGGTCGATTTAAGCGCGGATATAGCCTCGGCCTTTCTTATTGAATGCGCGCCGCGCCTGCTCGCGCTCAGCTGGTCTGTCTGCATGCTGCTCTATCTCTGCCAGACGGCGCTCGCACCCATGTTCTTCATATACATTTTAAGCATAACGCATTACATAGACGACAGGCGGCTGCGCCCTTTTATAGCCGGCTCGCTCGTTCCCGCTCTCGTCGCCATGATTATGGTAGCCCTCAACCCCCTCACGCATCACTTCTTCTATTTTGAGGACAGCGGCGCGTATTATAACGGCCCTCTTTTATACATATTGTATACTATGACTGTAGGCTATCTGGCGCTTTCGGGCATTTTTATTGTAAAGAAGCGCTCTATGCTCCGCCGGGCCGAGTACGACGTCATGCTGGGCTTCACAACGCTTATAATACTCGCCATCTACCTGCAGGCGATGCGCCCCGAGCTGCTGCTTACGGGCGTGGCGCTTACCATTTCGATATTGATGCTTTATCTGGTGTTCCAGAACCCGGCGGACAGGCTGGACACGCTTTCGGGAACCTTTGACAGAGAGGCGTTTAAGCATTATGTAGGCAGTCTTATAGAGCAGCGCCGCAAATTCAGCATAGCGATGTTTGATATTACGGACCTTGCGGGCGTTAACCGCACTTTCGGGAACGAAGCGGGCGACCGCACGATAGCCGAGGTAGGAGCCTTCCTGCTTAAAAAGTCGATGGGCAAGGGACTGGTCTTTCGCGTTATCGGCGACAGCTTCTCAGTTGTGTGCACCAGGGAAAAGGACTGCGCCGACATAGCGAGAATGACTGCGGCGCGCTTTAAAAACCCAGGGAGAATCGGGGAACTCGCCCTTCAGCTTCAGAGCAAGGCGCTCCTGTTTGAAAGAGCGGACCGCTGTCTTTCCGCCGAGGAGCTGCGCGAGGTCATAGACAGCGTATTCTATACGGCTTCCAGGGCCGACGGAGAGCCGCTCGCCATTTCGGATGAAACAATTGAATCCGTCCGCAGGCTCTCGAGCGTGGAGGATAAGCTCAGGCGGGCTCTCGCGGGTGGCGGCGGAGCTATCGAGGTTCACTATCAGCCGGTATTCTCGCTTGAAAAGAACCGCGTAGTGGGTGCGGAGGCGCTAGCGCGCCTGAGGGACGAGGAGGGCAAGCTCATACCTCCATCTGAGTTTATACCCCTCGCGGAGCGCAGCGGGCTTATTATCGAGCTGAGCGACAGGGTGCTGGAAACAGTCTGCCGCTTCATAAGCGAGAACGGGCTCTTTGAGGACGGGGAATTACAGGAAATAAGCGTGAATCTTTCGATAGTCGAGTGCCTCGCGGGTAATCTCGAGAAGCGGATAGAAAAGCATGCCGGCGGCATAGACCGCAGCAAGCTCTGCTTTGAAATAACGGAGTCTACGGCGACGGCCTACGAAAAGCTGCCCGAAATGCTCGAGAGAATAAAAAGCGAAGGACACCAGTTCTTCCTGGACGATTTCGGGACGGGCTACGCCAACTTCGATTCGGTAATGCGCCTGCCTGTAAGCGCGGTAAAGCTGGATAAATCCCTGCTCTATATGGCTGCGGAGAGCGAGAAAAACAAAAAGCTGCTCTACGGCACAATAGATATGGTAAGAGCCGTGGGAATGAACATAATAGCCGAGGGCGCGGAAAATCCCGAGCAGGTAAAGACGCTCGCCGGCTGCGGCATAGACCTGATTCAGGGCTTTTACTTCTCGCGCCCTTTAAGCGCGGCTGAATTTTTAAGCTGCTACAAAAGCCTGGGAGCGAACGGGAGCTTTTCGCTGAAAGAGTAGCGGCTTGCGCGGGAGGCCTGTTAGCGTACAGAATGCTGTATTCCCCCACACTGCCGTTTTCGCTTCGCGCTTGCAAAGCTGGGCGGCTTCATTTATAATGCATTTTGTACCGCCGAGCTTCCGAGTCGGGCGGGCGCAAAAGA
>JAUNBN010000011.1 GCA_030527085.1 Oscillospiraceae bacterium | reverse complement strand
CGGCGCTTAAGGCTCCGATTCCCCCGCCGCTCTCTGAGAGAGACCCAAGAGCGTGTAATACGCTGTCTTTCCCCCGCCTGCGGCGGGGGAAAGACAGCGAAAAATTCAAACAACTAGACACACCCCGCCCTCCTTCGATAAAGACAAAACCCTGCGCTTGTGCTATAATATCGCCGAGCAAAAGCTTTCACAAGGAGCTTACATGGCTTTTCTTCTTTCCCTTTTGGTCTTATTGCTGTTAGCCCTGCTGCTGGTAAGGCTGGGACTTTCCGCCTTTGCCGCGCCCCTCACGGCTGTGGCCTCGGCCTGCCTTTTAATGTGCTTTCTCGGCATGGCGGGTCTCTTTCAGTTCTCCGTAATACTGCTCTACTGTCTTGCGGCCCTCTCTGCGCTGCTGCTGCTTCGCGAGAGCGGCGAAGCGCGCCGCGCTCTTCTGAAGCGCTTTTTCTGCCCCGCAACTGTCTTTTTCGCGGCGGCCTCGCTGGCCTTCTATATAATACTATATATTAAGCAGCCCTATTTTCAGCAGTGGGATGAGTTTTCCTTTTGGGGCATAGCCGCGAAGAACGTCTTTCTTCATAAAGACCTCTACACCCTCTTTGAAAGCAGCCAGCTCAGTATTTCCTACGCGCCCGCCCTGCCGCTGTTCTCCTGCTTCATACAGTACGGCGCGGCCGTGTTTTCCGAATGGGCTGTAATGGCCGCCTACGACGTGATGACAGCCGCGGCGCTCGCCGCGCTATTCTCCGGAGTGAATTGGAGGCAGCCTCTGCGCGTTCTTGCGCTCGCGGCCTTCGGCGCTTTTGGGCTATATATGTTCTGGTATTCCTTTTTGGGCGCGAGGCTCTACGCTACGGCCTACGCGGACATTCAACTCGGCGTAATGCTCGGCGGCGCTCTGGCATTGTGGTTTTCAAAAGGGGAGCGCGCCGCGCCGCGCTTTCTCGCCTGCCTTACGGCGCTGGCGCTGCTGCCCATGATAAAGGACATGGGCCTCGCCTTCGGCCTGATAGCCGCCTTTATAATGGCCGCTGATATGCTCCTTGGCGGCGGCTTCCCCTTTAAAAAATACAAATGGCTCTGGCCGCTGCTCCTGCTCGCCCTGCCGGCTTTAAGCTACCAGAGTTGGAACTGGCACTACGCCGCCCACCACGCCGTAGACCGAAGCGCTGTCTACTACCAATACGGCCTCATGCAGATGCTCGCGGGCGAGGACGCCTACTTTAACGGCCTGCTGGCGAAGATGTTCGGCGAGGAACTGTTCACAAGGCAGCTCGTGATGTTCGGGCCAATAATAGATATGCTGCTGGTGTTTACCGCCCTGCCCCTGATATGCGCTCTCTTTTGCAGGGAAAAACGCGGCGCGGCGCGGCTCTGCCTCGCCTCTCTGCTTCTGTGCGCAGGCTTTTTCGCCTATTATTTCTTCCTGGCCTATCTCTATGCCTCGGTATTTGCGCACAGCGAGGACTACTACCTCCCCGCCTTTGAGCGCTATCTCTCCTCTTACGCAATCGGTTGGTATATAAGCCTCGTGGCACTCTGTAAGAGCGAGGGCGTTCGCTGGCGCTTTAAGCGGCCCGCAGACGGCGGCGCGCTCGCCGCGGCGGCCTTTACGGCGGCGGTCTTTATCTTTTCACCCGTCCACCCCGACCAGTACCTGCTCACGAGCTCCAAGGTGCAGCTCGAGCTCTCCGACATGAGACTGGCGGCAAAGGAGCTCGCCGTGGATTTAAAGGCGAATCTCCCAGAGGACGCGCGGCTCTACCTTATCTGCCAGGCCTCGGACGGAGAGGAGTGGTTCTACTTAAACTACGAGCTGCAGCCCCTCTACCTCTGCCGCACGCTCGAGGGCGGCTGGTTCGTGCCCGAAAGCGAGGAGCGCGGCCGCTACGACACCTTCGCGGGGCCCGAGGAGTTTATCGCCTACCTTGAGGCGAACGGCATAGGCTATATAGTGGTGGAGCGCACGGACGAGTATTTTGAGGAAACCTTCGCCCACCTCTTTTCCGACTCCCTCGCCTCTTTTAAAGAAGACGGCGTAAAGCTCTACAAAACAAACGGCGCGACCTCGGGCGCCCGCTTCGACCCTGTAGTATAAAAGGCGGAAACACAGTAAAAGCCCCGGAACGGAGAGCGGCCTGCGAGCGTGTAAAATGCCGTATTCCCTCTGCCGAAGGAGGGGGGAATGCAGCGAAAAACCTCTGCGGCAGGGACACTCCCCTCCGGTATTTACTCTTGACTTACAGCACTTAAAACGGTATTATATTCAGCGGACTCAAAATTGAATATCTCTATGGAGAAGTCGCCTAGTCTGGTCGAGGGCGCACGATTGGAAATCGTGTAGGCCTTAACGGGTCTCGAGGGTTCGAATCCCTCCTTCTCCGCCATCTTGCCGTGACATTATAGATATACACGGCCAAAAGACCTCGGTTTTACCGAGGTCTTTTGCGTGTCGGGGCTCGTTATTCAAGATTCATGTTTTCATAGATACAGACCCCTGTTTCAGCACATTTTGGGGATTTGAACGCTGAGATAATCTTGTTCACGGATTGCAATAGCTATTGTAATATCCCACAATATATTCAAACAGACTTAGCTTCAGTTCGTCCAGAGTCTTGTAGTGTCTTCTGTCGGTTTCTTCTTTTTTCAGGTATTTGAAGAAGCATTCCATAACGGCGTTGTCGTAAGGATGAGCCTTGGCGGAGAAAGATTGAGTGATGTTCAGCGCGTCAGCGGTCAAACGAAAGTCTGCGCAGGTAAACTGAGCGCCGCGGTCGGTGTGAAAAATCAAACCCTTTGAGACCTTTCTTGAGTTAACGGCGTCATGCAGGGTATCAATGGCAAGGTAACGATCTATGCGGCGAGAGACCCTGTAGGCAATCACCTTTCTTGAGAACAAGTCGACAATGCATAAGACAGATATGGAATGCTGCGTGGAAAGCGTCCTTACCGCCTTTAGTCTTTGTCTGAGTGTGGCGTGAATATTGCAATCGCTTTTTTAGGATAAGGTTCTCCTCTTCCGGCTCTGCGTTTCTTTTTTGAAGAGCCTTTACTTGATTTGAAGACAGTATGACCCCGTCGTCAATTCTGACCTGAGAAAACTTGTGCCGCCAATCCGACAGCGCGCTCGATGAAACCCAGTATTCCGCTTTTATCTGCGCGTACGTCTTGCCGTTTTCATAAAGCGTCACGATTCACCGTTTGAAATCCTCCGTGTACTGATTCTTTCCATTCTTTACCTCTTTAGTATACGTCCAGTAAGCATTTCCAGAGCAAGTGTTGTTGGGAGTATCCCTTCGCACGCTTTACGCACTCGCCGCCAAGCTCTACGCAATGGCGCAGTTGAGTTTTCTTAAGGCCTAATTTGACAGATTGCCTGTTCGCGTTATATAATGTTCATAATATCTTGAAAATATAAAATCGCGAACAAAAGAAGAAAAGCTATGCATAAGCGAGACTGGGTAGTGCTGGCCGTAATAGCGAATTACGGGTATTTGCTGCAAAGGGAGATAGTCAAGAGAACAAGCTTTTCGCTGGGAGCGGTGAACGCGTCTCTCAAGTCCCTTCAGGAGGAGGGATATCTGGACGAACACTACGCGCTGACGAAAAAGGCCAAGAGACATATAGAAGCAACGAGCCCTCGCCGGGCCGTTATACTCTCAGCGGGACCGGGCTTAAGAATGGCTCCCCTGAACGGCACGCCCAAGGGCCTTTTGAAGATAGGCGGCGAGGCTCTGCTGGACCGCATGATACAGCAGCTTCAGCTCGTCGGCATAAGAGAAATATATGTGGTCGTGGGCTACATGATGGAGCGCTTCGAATATCTGGCCGAGGAGTACGGCGTTAATTTCATCTTTAACGACGATTACGCTTCCGGCGACTCGCTCAGGTCCCTCTGCCTGGCCGGCGAGCAGCTTGAGAACTGCTATGTTGTAAACAGCGATTTGTGGTTTGCCCGCAACCCATTTTCGAAAACGGAGTTCTTTCCCTGGTATGCCGTGTCCGAAATGAAAGATGCGGCATCCTTCGTTCGCATAAACAAGAAGATGGAGCTGGTAAACACCGGAGACAGTGCGGGGAATGCCATGGTGGGGCTGTGCTACCTTACGGCCGACGCCGCCGAAAAGGTGCGCGCTAACCTGCAGGCAATGCGAAATAAGAGGCAGTTCGCCAAGGCGGAGTGGGAGAGTGCCCTGATGGGCGAGGACAAGATGCTCACCTACGCGCGCGTCATGCGCGGGCAGAACTATTTTGCGGTTAAGACCTACGAGCAGCTGTTGGAGCTTCAGGAGGAGTCGGACGGCAGCATGAGGCGGCGCAAGGCGCTTATAAGCCGCGTGATGGAGGTGCCCGAGGAATCCGTAACGGATATATCCATACCCGCAAAAGGAATGACTAACAGGGCGCTGCGCTTCTGTGTCAGGGGAAAGCCATATATCCTCAGGATTCCGGGCGAGGGCAGCGAGAAGCTGACCGACAGGCGGCGCGAGGCGGAGGTTTATGGCGCTTTGAAGGGTTTAGGTATATCCGACGAGCCCGTTTACATAGATGTAGATACGGGATATAAAATCTCCCCCTATGTTGAAAACTCACACACCTGCGATCCTTGGAACGAAAGCGAAGTCCGGCGCTGCATAGTTTTTTTGAAACGCTTCCATCAGCTGAAGCTGCGCACAGAAGGGCGCTTCGAGCCCTTCAGGCAGATAGAGCGCTATGAGGCGCTTGTAGACGCCAAGGGTCTCTTCCTGAATTATGAGGAAATACGCCGAAACGTCATGTCTCTGGAGTCCCTGCTGCTGAGGGACGAGGAAGAAAGGTTTCTTTGCCATATCGACGCGGTACCGGAGAATTTTCTTATTTGCGAAAACGGCACTGTCCGTCTGATAGACTGGGAATACGCGGGCGTTTCAGACCCCGTAATAGACGTAGCAGCCTTCTGCATATCGGCCGGCTACGACAGCGGGCGGATAAAAGAGCTGGGCGAGATTTATACCGGGCGGCCGGACGAGGATTTCCTGCGAAGGCTTTACGGCTACTGCGCGGTCTTGGGGCTGCTTTGGACGCTCTGGAGCGAATACAAGAGAATGCTGGGCGTAGTGTTTCCGTGCTACGTCATGAAACAGTACAGGTATGCCAGAAGGTACGCTTTGCTGGCCAAGGAAATGTTCGAAACTTGAAAGGAGTTAAAAATGCTTAACAAGAAGAACAAAATGCTCATGACCCTGTTATTGATTGTGGCCCTGTGCGCGGCCCTGTGCGGCTGCGCCTCCTCCGGGGGCGGGGACAATACGGTCAATATCTATTCCGCCAACTATGAGGAAGAAATAGCCATTGAGCTCGCCTATCTTCAGGAGATCTTTCCGGAGTACAACATAACGATTACCTATCTGTCCTCCGGCAATCTGGCTGCTAAGATAGCCGCCGAGGGGGAGGACACCGATATAGATATCGCCATGTCGCTCTCCAGCGGCTACGCGAATCAGCTCAAGGACGCGGGCGCGCTGCTCGCCTTTGATACCGGCGTTGAGTACAAGGACGAGTTCGTCGATGAGGACAATATGGTTATCCCCAACGGCGTATGGGCGGGCGCGATAGTTGTGAACACAAGCCTGCTCGAGCAGCTCGGCCTCGAGGCCCCCACTTCCTATATGGACCTGCTCGACGAAGCATACGCGGGGCATATAGTCATGGCGAACCCCGCCAGCTCCTCCACGGGCTACTTCTTTTTGCAGGGCATTCTTAACCTCTACGGCGAAGACGGGGGCTGGGCCTTCTTCGATTCGCTGCACGAGAGCGTTATGATGTTCACCGAGTCCGGCTCCGCTCCCGTTACTATGGTCGAGAGCGGCGAGGCGGCCATAGCTCTGGGCATAGACTACCAGGCCATAGCGCTCGCGAGCGAGTCCAGCCCGATTGAGGTCATCTTCGCCGACGAGGGAGCTCCCTACGACTACGACACCGCGCTGCTTATAAACCGCGGCGGTACCCCTTCCGAGGCGGTGCTGAATGTCATGGCCGCCATAACCTCCGAGGAGGGGAACGACGTCTTCAACAACTACAACATCTCCGTCCTCAAGGACGGCCCCGAGGCCGTGGGCTATCCCGACAGCTTTTATCTTATGGACATGACGGGCATTTCGGACTCGGCCCTCAAGACCGAGATACTCAACGCCTGGAGCGCCAGATATGAGTGATCTTCTCCGCGTCGAGAAGCTCTGCAAATCCTTCTCGGGTCACACGGTTTTCAAAGATGTCAACTGCCACATAAAGGCGGGCGAGTTCATCTCCCTTTTGGGACCCTCCGGCTGCGGCAAGACCACCTTTTTAAGGTGCGTTATAGGCCTGATACCGCCCGACTCGGGCCGCATCTTCCTCGAGGGGGAGGACATAACCGAGCTGCGCACGGATAAGAGGGGCTTTTCAATCGTCTTTCAGGACTACGCCCTCTTTCCCCATATGACGCTTTACGACAACGTAGCCTACCCGCTGAAGCTCAAGAAGCTGCCTAAGAAGCAGCTGCACGAGCGGGTTATGGACGCGCTGAGCTCGCTCGGCATTCAGGACGCGGCAAAAAAGCACCCCGCCCAGCTTTCGGGCGGGATGCAGCAGCGCGCGGCCATCGCGCGCTCGCTGGTAATGGGCAGCCGCCTTATGCTGCTGGACGAGCCTTTTTCGGCTCTCGACGCGATGGTAAAGGTCGATTTGAGCGACGAGCTCAAGTCCCTGCAAAAGCAGTTCAACATCACGATGATAATGGTCACTCACGACCAGATAGACGCAATATCCCTGAGCGACAGAATAATGCTCATGGACGGCGGACGCATAGTGGCCGACGACGTGCCGGAAAACCTCTACAAGAACTATGACGACGAATTTGTCAAGACCTTCTTCGTAGACCAGATAGACAAGAGGGCCCGGCATATAGTGACCCTGAGGAATTAGCATGGAAGCAAACATACAGACAGGCGCCGCGTCCGCCGGCAAAAAGCGAGTAGTGCTTCTGGCGCTGGTTCTCCTCACGGCTGTAGTGGTCGTAAACCTTATATTGCCACTGGTGATGCTGTTTGTGAAGGCGGTGGATTTCGAGCCCTTCTGGGAGGGCTTTGCCTCCGCTTTTTCCAAGCAGAGCACCCTTACCGCGCTGGCGAATTCGGCAAAGGTCACGGCCTGCGCCGCCACTTTTGCCGTGGGCTTCGCGTACTTCTTCGCCTATATAGTGGAGTTCAAGCTGAAGGGCCGAATGAAGCGGGCCTTCCGGCTTATTTCCATACTGCCGATGCTCGTTCCCAGCATCACCCACGGCATAGTCATAGTCTACCTCTTCGGCAACATGGGCATCTTTACAAGGCTGACAGGGCTTAATCTCAATATCTACGGCCCTCTGGGGATAATAATGGGCAGCTTCTTTTACAGCTTCCCCATGGCCTTCCTCGTGTTCAGCCAGGCCTTCGTAAATCTCGACGGCCGCCTTTTCGACAACACCAGGGTGCTGGGCGTGGCGCCCCTGCGCCGCTTTTTTGATATAACGCTGCCGATGACGAAATATGCCATATTCTCGGCCTATGCCGTTTGCTTCACGATGATTTTCACGGACTACGGCATTCCGCTGTCCGTTGGCGGAACCTACCAGATACTGCCCATACTTTTTTACAGAAACGTGGTGGGACTGCTGGACTTCTCCACGGGCGCTATCTACAGCATCATGCTGCTGGTGCCCGCCGCGATAGTTTACCTGCTGGACGTGTTCTGGTTCAGCAAAAAGCAGGCCTCCACCAGGAGGACCACCCTGCTCGACACCGGCCGCTTTGCCGCCTGGCAAAAGGGCTTGTTCGCTCTTATAACTTTCGTAATATTCCTGTGTATCGCGGTAATAGTACTAGTGCCCTTTGTAGAGAACTGGCCCTATGACCTCTCCCTTACCACAAGGTATTTTGAGCTTATAACCAGAAACGGGAGACTGGCCAGGCTCATTCTCAACTCCCTTGTCATAGCTCTTTGTACCGGCGTTATCGGCACTCTCTTGTCCTTCGGGGCTGGCTATATCTATGTGAGAGATAAATCGGGAAACTCCGGCTTCAAAAAGCTTACGCACGGGCTTTATATGGTCACTCTGGCGGTGCCGGGCCTGGCGCTGGGCCTCGCCTTTGCGCTGACCTTCAGGGGAAGCTTTCTGTACAATACCCTGGCGATACTTATAATCGTCAACGTCATGCACTTCTTCGGCTCGCCCTACATGATGGTCATAAGCCACTTTAAGCTTATGGACCCCAATCTCGAGGACGTGTGCCGCAGCCTGGGGGCCTCGCCCCTCAGGACCCTGACGGATGTTATAATTCCCTCCAGCAAAAAGGTCTTAACCGACGTTTTCGCCTACTTCTTCACAAATACTATGGTGACTATCTCGGCCGTCTCCATGCTCTACAACTCGCGCACGATGACTCTGGCGGTGCAGATAACTGCTTTCTCCAATCAGGGCTCCTGGGAGAGCGCCGTCTCTGTGGCGCTGGTGATACTCCTTACCAATACAGCGGTAAAGATATGGCAGAATCGGCGTCTTGACAGGCGATAAATGACATCTGTTTACTGAAATAGCCACGGCGCCGCAAGCTGTACTCGCTTGCGACGCCGCATTTTATATTGAACTCAGACGAAGAATATAAGCGTGGCGGCGATGCCGGCTGCGTTGCAGAGAATGTGCGAGAGTGTGCTCACAAGGCAGTTTCCGGATTTCTTGTAGATGACGGCGTAGATGACAGCGTCGATGAAGATGGTGGCCACATCGAAAAACACCAGCCCGAAGCTGCCGGCAGCAATGTGCGCGCAGGCAAAGAGTGCGGACGACACGACCGCGCAGAGCCGGAAAGGGAACAGCTTCATGGATTTGCCTACGAAGAAGCCGCGAAACGCAATCTCCTCGCCGAGCGCCGCAACAACTACCTGACCGACAAGCAGCGGGAGCTTGTCAAAGGACAGAATTGAGCCGGTACGCCCCATCACATGGGCGACAAACTCGCCGCCGAAGATCAGGTTTCCGACGATGAGCGTCACGATGGCGGACACGACGGGCAGCAGTACCCAGAGCCATACGCCCGGCTTCTTCAAATCCGCAAAAAGAGTCTTGAACCGCAGGCCCGATTCAGCCTGCGGTGTTTTTGCGACGGCTTCCACGATAAAGAAAAACGCTATGCCCGCGAATACGGAATAGCCCGCTGTATTCAGAGACGGTACGAGCTTAGTCAGTATCATCACTGTCATAACGACAAGGCCGATAATGGTCAGCGTTTGGGCTTTCTTTGCTCTGGCTGTGTTATCCATGATATTATCTCCGCTTTCTGTTAATCACTTTTTCGTTGTTCATCTTTGCTGCGGCAACCGCGCCGTATAAAACGCTCTCAAGTTCTGCGGCTATGGTCTTCTCCTCATACTTCATATCGTTGTTGGCAAGCATTCCGGCGTAGCCGTAGACGAACATGGCAAGGGTTTTGAAAACGGCCTTTGCCTGTACGCCGTCCACCTCCGCCATCTGTGAGAGCAGGTCGATTATGGGCTTTACATCGTCGCTGTCTATGAGATCGGCGATGCTCTTTCCCGAGAAGTTGTTGGACTGGAACAGCAGGGCGAACAGGTTCTTTTCCTGCGCCGCAAAACGGATGAAGTTGAGGCCGATGTCCATCATCGGCTCCTCCGAGCGCATGTCCATGAGGCAGGCTGTGTGATACTCGTCTGCTTTCTGGCAAACCGCGGCTTTCAGCTCCTCCACCGTACCGTAATGATACATGACAGGTTGTGTCGAACACCCGAGACGCTTGGATACATTCCGCACGTTGAGCTTATCCGCGCCGTCGGCTCGAACGAGCTCGAAGGCGGCGTTTGTTATCATCTCTTTTGTGATTCTCGCTTTCGGCGGCATATTCCCACCTCACTTTATAACAGCTGTTACACAACAACTGTTATATTATACGCTGATGTGAGTCTTGTCAACAGAGAATTGCGGAAAAACAGCAGAAGCAAACGCAATTGGGTTATTCACCGCTAGAGAGCTTTGCTCCTTATTTCTTTATCTAAAGACGAGTATTCTCCCTCCTTCTTGCTGAAGCTTACTTGCCCCCGAAGAGCATAAATCGCAAGAATATGCAAGAATATGTATATAAATATCACTAGTTTAACAATACATGACGGAAAATATTAGATATTATTTACAAAGATATAAAATATTCGGAATGGGGTTGACGAATAAATATACAGTGTGATAGTATATTTATAAGACAAAACACAGATTTCGGAGGAGAAAACAATGAAAAAAGCAACAGCGATAGTGCTCGCGGTCCTTTTGGCGCTCTTTGCGCTCGCGGGCTGCCAGAGCGGCGGCGGAGAGGCCGAGGCCGCCGCAAGCAACAAGCTCGAGGAGATAGTAGCTTCGGGCACGCTCGTAGTGGGTACCGACCCCGCCTGGGCGCCCTTTGAGTACATAGGGGCCGACGGCGAGATAACCGGCGCGGACTATGAGATAGCTTCGGACATCGCTGAGGCGCTGGGCGTTGAGCTCGAGATGAAGAACATCGCCTTCGATTCTCTCATTCCCGCCATGCAGAGCGGAGAGATAGACATGATACTCGCCGCCATGACGATAACCGACGAGCGTCTCGAGAGCGTGGACTTCAGCGAGCCCTACACGCAGATTCAGCAGTGCATCATCGTGGCTGAGGACAGCGAGGTTCAGTACATAGACGACCTCGCCGGCGGCGCTGTCGGAGCGCACCTCGGAACCACGGGCGACTTCCTCGTGAGCGACGAGATAGAGAGCGGCGTGCTCGCAGGCACGGGAGCGAGCATCAATCAGTACAAATATCTGACCGACGCCTGCCTTGCGATTTTGAGCGGCGACCTGCAGGCCGTCGTCTGCGACGCGCCTTTAGCCGAAAACCTCTGCACCGTCAACGAGGGGCTCAAGTTCTTCCCCGTCGTCTGGGCGGACGGCACCGAGACCGAGATTGAGTCCTTCGGCATAGCGATGCCCAAGGGTGAGACGGAGCTTGTCGAGAAGGTCAACGAGATAATAAGCCCCCTCATCGCGGACGGAACTATAGACGCCTATATCGTAGACCACAGCGAGAAGGCCTCCAACCTCGACTGATAACTTTAAAAACAATCGCAGCTCTGAGCACGCGGCAGTTAAAAGGGGAATGGCCGATTAGCGTGTAAACTGCTGTATTCCCCCCGCCTTCGGCGGGGGGAATACAGCGAAAAACCCGCGCAGTGGGACATTCCCGTTAAAAGCTGCCGCGCGCTCGCTGTGGGAGAAAGCATATGCAGGAATTTATTGACAATATCGTCTGGGAGTTCACGCGCACCTTTATTACGGACAACCGCTGGAAGCTGTTTTTGGAGGGCTTTAAAAACACCCTGACAATAACGGTGCTGGCTGTGCTCGTAGGCGTCGCGCTCGGCACGGTGATTTCCGTTGTTCACTATGTCGCGGCGCAGGCGAAATCAAAAATCAAGCGAAAATCCGACCCCTTTCTTAAAAAGCTGGGGCGGGGCGTCTTGCTGTTTGCGGACAGGATTCTCGCCGCCTATGTGGCGGTAATGAGGGGCAGCCCGCTTGCCATTCAGATAATGATAATGTCCTTCGTCGTCATGAGGGGCTTTTCCGACAAGGTCATAGTCGCCTCGGTGGCCTTCGGGCTCAACTCGGCCGCCTATGTGTCGGAGGTGATTCGCGGGGGAATAAACTCCGTGGACTCGGGCCAGATGGAGGCGGGGCGCTCCGTGGGCTTAAGCCAGATAGCCGCCCTGCGCCTTATCGTGCTGCCGCAGGCCATTAAAAACATACTTCCGGCTCTGTGCAACGAGTTTATAGCCGTCCTCAAAGAGACCTCCATAGTGGGGCTCATAGCGGTAACGGATCTCACGCGCGCGAGCGACCTCGTCCGCAGCCGCACGCTCTCAGCCTTCTTCCCGCTTATCTCGGCCGGCATAGTCTATTTTGTTCTGGTGGCGCTGCTCTCAACAGGCGTCTCCAAACTGGAAGCGAGGTTGGCTCAAAGTGACAGAAGCTAAAACACTGCTTGAGACCCGCGAGCTCAGCAAGAATTTCGGCGAGCTCAAGGTTCTGCGCGGCATAAACGAAAAGATAGTTGAGGGCGAGCGGGTCGTAATTATCGGGGCCTCCGGCTCGGGAAAGAGCACCTTTCTGCGCTGCCTGAATATGCTCGAGGAGCCAAGCTCCGGCGCCGTGCTCTTTGAGGGCATCGACATGACCTCGCCCGAGACGGACATCGACCGCACTCGCCAGAAGATAGGCATGGTCTTCCAGCATTTCAACCTCTTTCCCCATCTTACGATACTGGAAAATCTCACGATAGCCCCCACCCACCTCAAGCTCAAGAGCAAGGAGGAGGCCGAGGGGGCCGCCATGCAGCTTCTGCACCGCATAGGCCTCGCGGACAAGGCGACAACCTACCCCGCCATGCTCTCGGGCGGCCAGAAGCAGCGCGTGGCTATTGCCCGCTCCCTGGTTATGGAGCCCGACGTGATGCTTTTCGATGAGCCCACGAGCGCGCTCGACCCCGAAATGGTGGGCGAGGTCCTGGACCTTATAAGGGAGCTTGCGGCCGACGGCATGACGATGGTTATAGTAACCCACGAGATGGGCTTCGCCAGGGAGGTCGCCACGCGCATAATGTTTATGGACGAGGGCGAGATACTCGAGCAGAACCCCCCGGCGGCGTTTTTTGAAAACCCGCAGAACCCGCGCCTCAGAGATTTTCTTTCAAAAGTATTGTATTGAGTGAGAGGAAGAGAATGTTTAAAAATGTTATAGTAAAAACGCCCTGCAAGGCTATCAGCGAGGGGATAAGCTCTAACCCCGAGCTCGGCAAGCCCGACTACGAAAAGGCGCTGGTCCAGCACGCCGCCTATATAAAGGCGCTCGAGAGCTGCGGCGTGCAGGTGACCGTGCTGCCCGCGGACGAGGCCTTCCCCGACTCCTGCTTTGTTGAGGACACCGCCGTCCTGACCGAGCGCTGCGCAATAATAAGCAACCCCGGAGCCGAATCGCGGAAGGGCGAGACGGCGGCCATGCTGCCCTGCATCGAGCAGTTTTACGATAAGGGCGCGATAGAGTTCATCAAGGCCCCGGGCACACTCGAGGGCGGCGACGTTATGATGATAGGCGAGACCCTCTATGTCGGCCTTTCGGCGCGCACAAACGCCGAGGGCATAGAGCAGTTTTCAAAGATACTCGAAAAATACGGCTACAAGTGCGTGGCGGTTCCTTTGGAAAAGGTGCTTCATCTAAAGACGGGCGTGAACTATCTGGGAGGCCGAGACCTGCTCGTTTCGGGCGAGTTTATCGACAAGAGCGAGTTTGAGTCTTTCAATAAGATAACAGTGCCCGAAAGCGAGGCCTACGCCGCCAACTGCATAAGGGTCAATTCGGCAGTAATAGCGCCCGAGGGCTACGAGGGTGTGAAAAAGGCCGTCGAGGCGGCGGGATATAAGGTCATTACCGTGGACACCTCGGAGTTTCGCAAGATAGACGGCGGCCTCAGCTGCCTGTCGCTGAGATTTTAAATCTGTATTTTAGGAGCGTTAAGATGCCGGAAAATAATATTAAAAAAATCGTGCTCGCGTATTCGGGCGGGCTCGACACCTCTGTAATAATACCCTGGCTCAAGGAGAACTACGAGGGCTGCGAGATAATAGCGGTCTCCGCCGACGTGGGGCAGGGCTCGGAGCTGGACGGGCTCGAGGAGAAGGCACTTAAAACGGGCGCGAGCAAGCTGTATATCGAGGACTTGAAAGAGGAGTTCGTTACCGACTTTATCTGGCCCACGCTCAAGGCGGGCGCAGTATACGAAAAGCAGTATCTGCTCGGCACCTCCTTCGCGCGGCCCATCATCGCCAAGAGGCTCGTTGAAATAGCGAAAAAAGAGGGGGCGCAGGCCATCTGCCACGGCTGTACCGGCAAGGGCAACGACCAGGTTCGCTTCGAACTTACGGTTAAGGCCTTTGCGCCCGAGATGAAGATAATCGCGCCCTGGCGCGAGTGGGAGCTGAAAAGCCGCGATGACGAAATAGACTACGCCGAGGCGCACG
>JAUNBN010000229.1 GCA_030527085.1 Oscillospiraceae bacterium | reverse complement strand
AGCTCTATGAAAACGGGGGAGTCGGCCGAGGCGAGGCCGTAGCTGCGCAGCCTAAGCTTTTCTTTATAGGGCGGCTTTTCTATTGAGGCTCTTATAAGCCGGTAGTCCGGAGTGTCGAAGTAGACGTTGTGTATGGTGTGCCTGCCGTAGATTTCGGGTACGAAATGCCTGCTTGCGCTCAGCATTATCTGGTGATATTGACTGTCCGTCAGAAGATACTTGCACTCGTAGCGCTCAAAGGTGTAAGTTACGTTTGACAAGCTCTTCACCGCCTTTCGGTTCAGGGTTTTGACGCGAGTCATCCGCTCGGATTGCTCTCGTTTTGACAGCTTGGATAATAGTCCGCCTCTCTGAAAATAGTCTGAACGCTTACTTTAAGCATTTTTTAAGCATAACGGCCTAGAATACTGTTGCGAAGCGGCTTCGCTTTTGATATTGTATTTTAAAAGAGGGATTACAGTGAATATTCTTATTGTTGAAGACGAGAAGCGCCTGAGCGAGGCGCTCGCCCAGATAATGAAAGAGCAGAAATACACCGTAGACGTTGTCGATAACGGCGACGACGGCTACGACTACGCCGTGAGCGGCCAGTACGACATTATTATCCTTGACGTGATGCTTCCGGGTAAAAACGGGCTGGAGATCTCGCGACAGCTCAGGCGCGAAGGGCTAGAAGCGCCTATACTCATGCTCACCGCGCGAGACGAGATTTCCGATAAGGTCACGGGGCTTGACTGCGGCGCGGATGATTATATGACCAAGCCCTTCGATACAAACGAGCTTCTGGCGCGCGTGAGGGCGCTGACGCGCCGGCGCGGCGCGGTAGACCTGGAGGAGATAAGCTACGGTGACCTTATACTCTCCCTGGACACCTACGATTTGCGCTGCGGGACGAAGGTTATCCATCTGAGCTTTAAAGAGTTCGAGATAATGCGCATTTTAATGTCCAACCCCAAGGTTTATATCGCCAAAGAGGATTTGATATGCAAGGTCTGGGGCGCGCTCTCAGACGCCGAGGACAACAACGTAGAGGCCTATATTTCCTTCCTGCGCAAGAAGTTGAGTTTTCTCAACTCAAAGGCCGTAATCTCCACCCAGCGCAAGGTGGGCTATCGCATAGAGGAAAACGCGGTTGCTTGAAAAGCTTAAAAACAAATTCATAATCATTTCCATGGCGCTCGTGGCGACGGTTCTGCTTATCGTCTTCGCGGCGCTTATCGCCTCTACCTACGAGACGCGCCGTTCGCTCACCATGGCTTCGCTGCGCATGATGATAGAGCGCCGCGCCGACGAGGGGGAGATAAAGCCCCATTTCGGCAAGGACGGCGCGGAGGCGGAGACTGCCGAGTTCACCGAAACAGGCGGGGAATCCACAGGTAGCGAGGCTGTCCAAGACGAGAGCGCGGGTTCTCAGGAGGGTATCCCCACCGAGGGCGACTATAAGGACGAGCCGAACGGCGGCAAGTTCAGCAATTACAGCTATTCGCTTATACCTACCTTCTGCGTCGTCCTAGACGACAGCGGTGAGGTGGTGGATTGCTACACCAACAACGCCACGGTCTCCGAGAGTCTTATTTCCGAGCTGATGGATATCGTGCTGGAGGACGAGCATGAGAGCGGGCAGCTCGCCTCCTACTCCCTGCGCTGGCTCAAGCAGGAGACGCCTGAGGGCATAAAAATAGCCTTTGCGGATACAGGCCACGAGACCGAGTCCATGGGCAGGCTTGTAGTGAGCTCGCTGATAATAGGGGGACTTGCGCTGGTGGCGCTCTATTTCATCAGTCTCTTTTTGGCCAAGCTAGCGCTCAAGCCCGTTGAGGTCTCCTGGGAACAGCAAAAGCGCTTTGTAGCGGACGCCTCTCACGAGTTAAAAACCCCGCTCACGATTATTCTCGCCAACACAGAAATACTGCTCTCGCACAAAAACGATACTGTGAACGAGCAGGTAAAGTGGGTCAAGAACACCCGCGAGGAGGCGACTCGGATGCGGCGCCTCGTGGACGACCTGCTCTGGCTCGCCAAATCCGACGCGGCGAGAATAAGCCGCAACTACGGCGAGGTTAATTTAAGCGAGCTGGTTGAAAACAGCGTTCTTCAGTTTGAGTCGCTGGCCTTCGACGGAAATGTCGAGCTGAGCGCTGAAGTTGAAAGCGGCATATCCCTGCCTGCGGACGCGGGCGCGGTGCGTCAGCTGCTCTCCATACTTATAGAAAACGCCTGCAAGTACGCGGGTCGCTCCGGGAAAGCTTCTGTAAACCTCAAACGCCGCGGAGAGACAGCCGAGCTCGCCGTGTTCAATACGGGGGATACAATCCCTAAGGAAGACCTGCCCCACGTTTTCGAGCGCTTCTACCGCTCGGACAAGTCCCGCGTCAGAGATACGGGCGGCTTCGGTTTGGGGCTCGCTATAGCTAAGACCATAGCCGACAACAACGG
>JAUNBN010000228.1 GCA_030527085.1 Oscillospiraceae bacterium | reverse complement strand
TTTTCCGTGGTTCCGTGTTTTGCCGAGACTTGTAAAATTCCTGTGTTCGGCGCGTAGTAGACGCCGAAGCCCTCCATCGGCATTTCAATGCCGTTCGAAAGCTTTACTGTTTGCATAGCGCATACACCTCTCAGTCTGCATAAGCGGCAATAGTAATTGTGCCGCTGAGCTTTGCAATATCGCCCGTACCGGAAACGGCTGTTCCGAGTTCGTACAGACTGCCGTTCGGAGAGCAGGGCGCATAGAACATGACCACGTCTCCCCACGGCGCATAGTAGGACAGAGAGCCAATCTCGCCGCCGCTGAGAGGCGTGTCGCCTGTGCTTAGCTTCTTTGGCGGATAGAAGGTCATTTCATTGTTGCTGAAGGGCTCTACTTCGAGCTCCAGCGGAAGCTGGGCGTACAGCTCTTTTGCCGCCTGACTGTCGTTAAGCTCGTAGATAATCTCATATTCAGCCGATTTAATTGATACTTTCATTACTTCTTCGTCCTTACTTTTTGTTTCGGCAGCTATTGCTTCCTCGGGCGCGGTACTTCCCGTTCCGCTTTCCTGTGAGATACCGCTTTCCGTTTCCGTCTGCGGAATACCGGCCATTTCGTCCCGCTCAGCACCGCCGCAGGCGGTGAGGATAAGCATAAGGAGCAGTATGGGGATAATAAACGTATACTTTTTCATAGGGGTTTCCTTTAGCCGAGGCTGTCCTTCAAAAACCGCTCGATCTTATCAAAGGGAATCCTGTCGGTGCGGTCATAGAGGTCGATATGCTCCGCGTCCTCTACCACAAACAGCTCCTTCGGCTCGGCTGCTCTCTCGTACACCTGCTCGCTGAAAAAGCGGGAGGCGGCGCGGTCGCCCACGATCATGAGAATTGGCCGGGGGGATATCTCGCCCACATGGTCAAGCAGCGCGTAGTTCATAAAGGACAGGTCGCTCGTCGTGGTAAAACCGGCGCGGGCGTTGGGGTGATGACCTCTCTTTACGCCGTAGAAGCGGTAAAACTCATCCGAAACCGGGTCAAGCCCTTCGGGAACGCTCCCGGCAGGTTCTTCCGGGAAGGTGGGAATCCATTCGGGACAGCCGTTTTCCGCATCGATCCAGCGCTGTGCCGAAAGCTGCTCCTTTCTTGCCTGAATCGCCTCCTTGCTCTGTCCGAGGCGCGAGGCGGCGCTCATGTCGTACATGCTGGCAGTCACCACGGCTTTGATCCGGGTATCCACCTGGGCGGCAGAAAGAGAGAAGCCGCCGCTTCCGCAGATGCCGATCGCGGCTACTTTTTCACGGTCGACATAGGGCAGCAGACCGAGATAATCCACTCCCGCGCTGATATTTTCGCTGAACAAATCGGGCGAGGAAACATGGCGGGGTTCGCCGCCGGATTCGCCCATATAGCAGGGGTCAAAGGTCAAAACCACAAAGCCGCGCTGCGCAAGCTCGTTTGCGTAGACGCTCGGCCCCTGTTCCTTAACACCGCCGTAGGGCGCGCCGACGACAATCGCCGGATATTTTTTTGTCCTGTCCAAATCCTTTGCGGCATACAGATCCCCGGCAAGGGCGATGCCGTAGCGGTTGTTGTAGCGGACATGGGTTCTTTCAATTGTTTCACTTAATTTGCAGATATAGCTGCTCATTACTTCATTCTCCTTTATTTGTTTACGCGCTTGCCCTGCAATTCATCGCTGCGCAGAGTACGATTTTTCCGAGCGCTTGAGGATCATCGCGGACAATCTGACCGACGGAAGGTACATGAATTGTGCCGGCTTTCGGATTCTTAATGCTCATGACCGGAGAAGTAATGCATGCCTCCACCTCGGACTTTTCAAAGCAGAGGTCAGCTTCATTCATTTCGCAGTTGATGAGCTTCAGCCCCCTGCAATAGCACAAGGGCTGCGTGCCGATTATTTTGCAGTTTTCAAAGATGACATTCTCGCAGTACCACGCCAAATATTCGCCCTTTACAAGACTGTTGCGCACAACTACATTTTTCGCGTGCCAGAAAGCGTCCTTTGTATCAAATGTGCAATTCTCAAATACTGCGTCTTTGATGTACTGGAACGAATACTTTCCCTTAAACCGCACGTTGCGGAAATTCAGCCGCTCAGAGCGCATCATGAAATACTCGCCGACGGCGGTAGAATTCTCCATTTCAATATCGCTCACAGACCACCCGAATTCGGGCGATACGACGTCGCAGTCCTTTATTCGCACTCTGCCGCACTCCCGCAGCGCTTTGATTCCGTGAAGCTTTGTTCCGCTTATTTCAATATCGTCCGAATACCACAGCGCCGCACGGCAAAGCTCCGTCATTTCCGAATTTGATATTTTCAGCTTGTGAACATGCCAAAACGGGTAGCGCAAATTGAAAAAGCAGTCTTCAACTTTAATATCGGAACTCTCCTTAAAGGCGCTTTCCCCGTCGGCCGGACCGTCGAAAGCGCAATGAGCGA
>JAUNBN010000227.1 GCA_030527085.1 Oscillospiraceae bacterium | reverse complement strand
CCCCGCGGGGGGGGCGCCGGGGCGGGCCGGGGGGGCCCCCCCGCCGCCGCGCTTCGCGCGGCGGCTCTCAAACCTGCAAGCCCTATTTCGGGAGGTGAAGAAACATGTACGGCGGCTATTACTACGGCGTAGATATCTGGTACCTTGTTCTGGTCATACCCGCACTGCTCGTAACGCTCTACGCGCAGTGGAAGGTCAAGAGCACCTTTAAGGAGTTCAGCGGCTACCGCATAGTAAGCGGCCTTACCGGGGCCGAGGCGGCGCGGCAGGTTCTCTCGGCCAACGGCCTTAATTCCGTGCTCATTCAGCCCATAAGCGGCGAGCTTTCGGACAACTACAATCCCGAGACGAACACCATAAGCCTTTCGAGCTCCGTCTACTCCGTTCCCTCCATAGCGGCGGCGGGCGTAGCGGCCCACGAGGCGGGCCACGCCTGCCAGTACGCCGAGGACTATGGCCCCATGCGCTTTCGCTCGGCTATCATACCCGTTTGCAATATAGGCGCGGGTCTCTCCTGGCCCGCGATACTGCTGGGCTATATTCTGGGCCTTAGCTTTCTGGTGTTTGCCGGCATTATCCTCTTCAGCCTTTCCGTCGTGTTCCAGCTCGTAACGCTGCCCGTTGAGTTCAATGCCAGCACCCGCGCGATAGAGTCGCTCGAGCGATGCAATCTCATGACTGAAGACGAGCTCTACGGCGCGAAAAAGGTCCTGAGGGCGGCGGCCTTAACCTATGTCGCTGCGCTGGCCGTCTCCATAGCCAACCTGCTGCGTCTGATCCTCATCTTCGGCGGCTCGAACCGCCGCCGGCGCTGAAAGGCGCGCGCCTCACGGCCGCTCTCGCCCTTTTGGAGGTCGAGGGCGGGGGCTATTCCAACCTCGTTTTAAAAAACAGGCTGGGAGGGCTTGAGGGCAGAGACAAAAGCTTCGCCGCCGCGCTCGTTCTGGGAACGCTCGAGCACCGCCTGACGCTGGACTATGCTTTAAGCTCCTTCGTTCCGCGCTCTCTTGAAAAGCTCGACAGAGAGGTGCTCTGCTGCCTCAGGCTGGGGCTGTATCAAGCCTTATATATGGACGGTATTCCTGTGAGCGCCGCCGTGAGCGAGAGCGTAAAGCTCTGCCGCAGCCTTAAAAAGAGCTCGGCCGCGGGAATGGTGAACGCCGTGCTGCGGCGCGCCTCGGCGTTTGAAGCGGAAGAAATTGACAATATTAAGGATAGGCGCGAGCGCCTGAGTGTAAAATACTCGCTCTGCGATGAGCTGGCGGAGATGCTCTCGCAGCAGTATGGCGAGAGCGCCGAGGAAATAATGGAGGCCTTTTTTTCCAAGCCTCGAAGCACGGTTAGGGTCAATGCGCTGAGAACAACACCCGAGGCGCTTATAGACGAGCTGGCCGAGAGTGGAATAGAGGCCGTTTCCTGCGCGCTCGAGGGCGCGCTCGAGATAAGGAGCGGGGACTGGCTGGCCTCAGCGCCCTTGCTGCGCGGGGATATGCGAGCTCAAACCGCGGTTTGGGCCTTAGCGCCTCAAAGGGGCGAGCGCGTGCTGGATATGTGCGCCGCTCCGGGCGGCAAGACGCTGACCGCCGCCCAGCTTATGGGAAACGAGGGCGAGATAGTGGCGCTAGACCGCTCGGAAAGGCGGCTTTCTCTGCTGAGGGAGCAGGCCGCGCTCGAGGGAGTGAGTATCATAAAGGCCCTTTGCCGCGACGCGGGCGAATACGAGGACGAGGCCGGCTTTGACAGAGTGCTCTGCGACGCTCCCTGCTCGGGCTACGGCGAGATAGCCGCCAAGCCGGAGCTGCGCTACAAATCCCCCGAGCTAAACGCCGGGCTGTACGCGATTCAAAAAAAGCTGCTCGAGAGGGGCGCGAGGCTGCTCAAAAAGGGCGGCAGGCTCGTCTACTCCACCTGTACGCTGGACAGCCGCGAAAACGAGGAAGCAATAGCGGAGCTTTTAAAGCCGGGCAGCGGCTTTAAGTCGGATACAGCCTCAGGCGAGGGCGGTTTTCGCAAAATCCTCCCACAAAAGGGGGATCCCGAGGGCTTCTTTATAGCATCTTTTTCAAAGATATGGTAAAATGAAAAACAAGCTTGATATACTATCACTGGACTTTGACTCCCTTGCCTCAGAGCTCGAGAATCTGGGCTGCCCCTCGTACAGAGCCGCGCAGGTCTTCGGCTGGCTTCATGATAAACGCACGGCCTCCTTTGAGGAGATGAGCAATCTGCCTAAAGCGCTGCGCGAATACTTGAGCGAGCGCTTTGAAATCGAGGGAATAGCCTTGGCAGACGAGGCGCGCTCTAGGGACGGAACGATAAAATACCTCTTTGAGTTCCCGGACGGCGCGCGCGTAGAGACGGTTGCGATGAGCTACCGCCACGGGCTCTCGGTCTGCCTTTCAAGCCAGGTGGGCTGCCGCATGGGCTGCGTCTTCTGCGCCACGGGAAGGAGCGGCTTT
>JAUNBN010000226.1:466-2461 GCA_030527085.1 Oscillospiraceae bacterium | reverse complement strand
GTGTTGACGAATACTATGACATCGTTGTCTTTGGCTTCCTGCGGGCGGTACGCCGCTACTTCGAGCAGCCGGCGTTAAGGGCCTATGCATTCTCCACTATCGCTTGGCGAGCCATGAAGAGCGATCTCTTTAGCCATTATAGAGCTCAGGGACGCAGGTGCCGCACGATAAGCCTCAGCGCCTTGGTTTACGACAACAATCAAGAAAAGCTGACTATCGAAGGTATCTTATCCGCTCGCGACTCTTTACTCTCAGAGCTGGAAACAGAATGGCTGCTCAATGAGATCAGCGCTTTGGTATCCGCCCAACAAATGGATATCATCCGCCTCAAGCATACCGGCTATCAGGATGCAGAAATTGCCAACGAGAAGCAGCTCAGCGTCAATCGCGTGCAAGAATTGCTGAGCGCCGCCTATGCTGTGGTCAAAGCTGTATGCGACTAAGGCAGGACTGCGTTGCCATGTTTAGCCGGCAAGGAGGTAGCGACTATGAGTGACCAAAATAAGCAACTGCTTTTTATCTTTGGCGAGCTGAGCTTGCCGCTAAAGATCGGCCAACCGGCTATGATCTTCAGCAGGGGCAGGTCCATCAGTACGCCCTGCGTGGATATGATTCGAGAGGTGGCATTGGATTTCTTTCTGTTTGAAACCAAAAGCTCTGTCTATTGCGTATCGTCAAAAGAAGGGCCGGAGGCAGACGCCAAACCAGCCTTATGGCTCTGCGCTTAAATGGTTTGCAATTACGAATAAGGCGCGGACAGATAAATTTTCTGTCTGCGCCTTTATATAATTGGAGGGCTGAAAAATGAACCAAGTAGTATCTATTTAAGCGCATCTAAATCGATTTTATAGATAAGCTCCGCCGGCGCTTTCTCGCGTTGGATGAACATCAGCATATATACCGGCATATACGTCACCTTGCCGGACACGCTCACATTCCCGTTGTGGAACACATAGGCGGCGGGGATGGCGTAATCCTCGTTGGCGAGCACATTGTTGAGCGCCGCGTGCTTTGTGTAGTCTTTGCCGGACTTTATCTCGATAGGCAGCACCTCGCCGCCCAGCTCCACCAGGAAATCCAGCTCTCCCTGCTTTTTGCTGTTGAAATAGTAGAGGTCAAAGCCGTGGGCTTTCAGCTCCTGAGCGGCGGCGTTTTCGTAGACGGAGCCGAAGTTGATGTCCTTTTCGCGGTTGAGTATCTTCACCTGGATATCGTCCATATACATGGAGGCCAACAGACCCACGTCCGCAAGGAACAGCTTGAACAGGTTCGTAGACTTCGACAGCTTCAGGGGAACGACAGGCTCGTTGGCGCAGTAGGCCGGGAGCGCGACGCCGGCGTCCTTGAGCCACAGGAAGCTGTTCGTGTACCGGGAGAGCTTGAAGTTCTCGTTGAGCTTTTTCAGGATGAATCGCTTGTTCTTCGCATTCAGCTCGCTGGGGATAAGGTCGAATATATCCTCCAGATAGAGCTTATTGTTCGGGTCATACCGGGCAATATCCCGCTTGTAAAGGGCAATGATAGCCCGCTGCTCCCGCACGACCTCCCTGAGATTGTTTGTCTCCAGATAAACCATTACGGCGGCGGGCATACCTCCGACGATGAGATACAGGCGGAACAGGTCCATCATTCTATCGTGGATGACCGCATCCACCGGCGTCTTTTCCTCAAAGGACTGGCGCAGTGTGTCCAGAACGCGCCGTGAGACATTGTTTGCCAGAGCAAATTCCTCAAAGTCCAGCGGGTACATCTCCATGATGTCCATATATCCCACCGGGACTGAACGGATGTCCTTCAGGTCAACTCCCAGCAGCGAGCCGCTGAGGATATACCGGTAGCTGCCTTCCTCCACAAGAAACTTAATGGCGGTGACGATCTCTTTACACTCCTGCACCTCGTCGAGAAAGATGAGCGTCTCTCCCGGAATGAGCTGGTCGCCAACAACAGCCGACAGGCGCAGCAGCAGGTCAGAGCTGTCGCGTGCGTTTTCAAAGA
>JAUNBN010000226.1:0-456 GCA_030527085.1 Oscillospiraceae bacterium | reverse complement strand
GTCCTCTAAAAAGTTTATCTCCACAAAGGACTTGAACGCCCGCTTTCCCACCTCGCGTATGATAAAGGTCTTGCCGACTTGCCTCGCACCGGTAATGAGCAGGGCTTTCCTGTCCCCGCTGTCAAAGAAACGCTGCAACTCGGCCTCGATTTTTCGTTTAATCATAACAATACCTCCATGAGAAATCCCACAGAGGTATTATATCACGATGTGTCCGTTTTTACAATACAATTTGCAGAAATATTGTCCGTTTTTCCAAACATTTATTCCTGTCCTCAGCCCCTATGGGGTGTATTTATCAAACCATGATATGTGTATATTCCTCCAAGAGAGCGGAATAGACCATATCTTTTAGATTACCATTCAAGAAAATACATGGGCTTTGCTGTGCGCCAAATTTTGTTAGCGGCATTGTGATTCTAATTTTGTCATTGATTTGTTTTAACAGAATATCTG
>JAUNBN010000225.1 GCA_030527085.1 Oscillospiraceae bacterium | reverse complement strand
ATGAGCCAGCGGGTGTAGTTGTCAACGTCAAATTTGACTATGGGCCGGCCTGCGGCGATCAGCTTGCCGCCGAGCATGGAGTCGGCCTCGAACAGGTCGACCTTGTGGCCGCGCTCGGTCGCGTACAGGGCGAAGTTCATGCCTGCCGCACCGCCGCCGACGACGGCGATCTTCTTGGCCTTCTCCGCCTTCTGCGGCTGGGCCGGCAGAAGCTCCTCAAAGCCGGTGCGGGCGTTGACCGCGCAGCCGGGGTGCCCGCCGTCTGCAAATTCGTTGACGCAGCCCTCCTGGCAGCCGATGCAGGGGCGGATCTCGTCGACCTTGCCGGCATAGGCCTTCTTGCACCAGTCGGGGTCGGCCAGCACGGGGCGGCCAAGCATGATCATGTCGCACATGCCGTCGCGCAGGGCCTTTTCGGCCATGTCGGGGTAGCCCAGCTTGCCGACGGAGACGATGGGAACCTCGATGCCGAGGTTGGACTTGAGCCCGATCTCCTTGAAATAATCCTTGGCGCACTTGGAGACGTCCAGGAAGCAGCCTGCGGGCATGGTGGACGGAGGATGCGGGAGCCACCAGTTATCGTAGCAGCCGAGGTCAACGTCGAACATATCGACGCCGGCTTTGACGAGATCGACCATGTAGGCCAGGGTCTCGTGCACGCCGCGCTGATCGGTGAACTTTTTGAGGGACTTGACGGTGTGCATACGCTCGCCGTAGGTCTCGTTGAGCGCGGAGGAGAGGTCGATGCGGTACCAGATGGGGTAGAAAGGCCCCACGCGGCGGCGGATCTCCTTGATAAGCTCAACGCCGAAGGTGTGAGGATTCACATACTTGCCGAATTTTCTGCGGTTCCACGCTCTGCTGGTGAGCTGGTCGAGCAGATAGCCCTCGTGGCCGTGCAGATATACGCCGTCGATGCCGCAGAACTTGGCGTTTGCCGCGCCCTGGCCGGCGTTCTTTATGATCTTGTCGCACTCCAAATCGGTCAGAGGACGGCAGGGGACTTCGGGTATGTAGAAGTCGGGGTTGATCGAGGCCGAAACGGGGGGCAGGAACTTGTTGATGAAACATTCCGGGGAGCCGACGCGGCCGAGGCCGGGGGTCAGCTGGATGAAGATCACGGAGCCGCGGGCGTGGACGCCCTTGGCGATATCGCGCCAGCCCATAAGGCAGGTGCGGCTGCGGTCGATGCGGGGGAAGTAGGACAGATGTCCGCGCTCGGTAACGGAGGCGTCAATGCCGTGGGAGATGGGGATGAGACCCGTAGTCAGAGCGCCTACGCCGCCGGCCGCGCGGGCCCAGAGGTATTCCTGCATTTTGATGGAGGGACGGCCCGTCTCCTCCGCCATCTGGCAGTTGCCCATGGGGGCCATGACGGTACGGTTTTTAATGGTGAGCCTGTTGCACTGGATGGGGGAAAAAAGGGTGTCGTAGGGATAGAGGTCCTGGGTGAATCTGGCGGCGCCCATGTACTTGTTCTCATAGTCGCCCTGATCCCAGTCGCCGAACTTTTTGGTCAGTTCAACGATAAGCTTGTCGGTTTTCAGAGAGCTCAAGGTTATTCCTCACTTTCTTCACATACGTTTTTGGATTATACAAAATATCCATTGCCAACATAATAACATGAGCAAGCAAAAATTTCAATAACTCATTGATTCTCAAGGGCTTTCTTTTGGGTAAAGCTGGCAGGTTGAACAAAAACTCCTGTAATTTTTGTTGAAAAAGTCAAAAAGAAACAGCGGCTTGAGCAAAAGAAAAGCTGTCCGCGCGCCGTCTCGGGGGCGCCGGCGAATCTAAAAGCGGGCGCTGGAGATAATAAAACCGCAAAAACGGAATAAGCGGGCGCAAATTGACAAATAAGGCCCCGGCCCCGCCGATTATTTTGTAAGCTGTAATCATTGACATATTATTTTGGCTGTTATAAAATTTTAAGGTATTTTAAGAACTGAGCATATGATTCCGGCAGAAAGGAGCTGAAGAAGAATGTCCAGAGATTATAAGGAAGAGTTTGGGAAAAGAGTTGATTTTATCAGAGCGCTTGTTAAAGACAGCGGCGCGGAGGGAATAGTCTACGGCAATTCAGGCGGCAAGGACAGCGCCCTTGTCGGCATACTCTGCAAATTTGCCTGTGAAAACACCGTGGGCATCATCATGCCCTGTGCCTCCAGGCGCAATTTTGAGATGGACATGGACGACGCCAACGAGGTGGCGCAGCATTTCGGCATAGAGACTCGTGTTATCGACCTGACCGAGGTCCGTCAGGCCGAGATAGACAGGCTGTCGCAGATTACGACCCTGAGCAATATGGCGGTGGCCAACATCGCCCCCAGGCTGCGCATGACCACCCTGTACGCGGTGGCCGCCAGCGAGAACCGCCTTGTCGCCGGAACCGGCAACAGAAGCGAGGCGTATATGGGATACTTCACCAAATGGGGCGACGGCGCGCACGACTTCAATCCTATCG
>JAUNBN010000224.1 GCA_030527085.1 Oscillospiraceae bacterium | reverse complement strand
GCCGAGCCTGAGACCCTTGAGACGGTCGGGGAGTTTTCCCTTGGCCGTGAGGAAGATGACCGGCACCCCGAGCGAGCTCAGGTAGTCCAGCAGCTCCCAGCCGTCTATCTTCGGCAGCATAATGTCCAGAACGGCGAGTTCGTAGTCGTGCTCCTGCACCAAGTCCGCGGCCTCCTCGCCGTCGGCCGCCGCGTCACAGGCGTGGCCCGCGCGCTCGAGCGTCAGGCGAACGAGCTCGCGTATGGCGCCGTCGTCCTCGGCTATCAAAATCCGGTTCATCAAGCCCTTCTCCTTGTCCTTGTATATTAGGGCGTGTCCTGTCGCGTGGCTTCTTCGCTGTCTTTCCCACGCCGCAGGCGAGGAAAGACGCTATATTACACGCTTACAGGCCACTCATCTCTTGCCTTTATATATTATAAGTGAAATCCAGATAGCTTTTGTTGCGCCGGGTACAGTCCGGTTTTGTCTTTAAAGGGATTCTAAAATCCAAATTCGTCCGATTTTCGTCTGAAAACACAAGGGAGCGCTCTGCCTCACTTTTCGCTGTATTTTCCCTCGCCGAAGTCGGTTGGAAAACACCCTAAAAGTCGGCCGCGCCAAAAAAAGCGCCGCAAAGAGCTGAAAAGCCTCTCCGGCGGCGCTTAAAGCAAGTGAAAGCATAAGTCGGGTGTGTCCCACGGCGTGGATTATTGCTGTATAGGTCACTCCCCATCAGTCTATGGATTTGAGGCTTTCGACCATGTCTATGCTCTTGAGCTTGCGGTACATAAAGAGGTCAACTATGGCGGTGAACACCCAGGTGAGCAGGAAGCTGTAGACAAAGCTCAGAGGCTCAATATTGCGGCCGAACATGACCATATCCACTTCTACCGTCGTTATTACAAAGGCGTGCATTATTACTCCGGCCCCAAGACCTATGAGACCGCCCATAAGCGTTAACAGGGCCGTCTCGCGGAAGATATAGGCGGCGAGCTCGCCGTTGAAGAAGCCCAGCACCTTAATTGTCGCGAGCTCGCGTATGCGCTCGCTTATGTTTATATTAGTGAGGTTGTAGAGGACGACGAAGGCCAGCGCGCCCGCGCAGAAGATGAGCACGAGGGTTATGTAGTCCAAGCTCTTTATCATGTCGGAGTATTGGGAGATAACGTCCTCGGAGAAACTAACGGTCGAGAACTCGGCGTAGTCCAGCAGCTCCTTTGCGTCGGCGTCGCGCTCTGCGGTGCTCGCGGCGTTTGAGCGCGCTATAATCGTGTTCATCTCAGCGGCCTCGTTGGCGGCGCTTTCGTAAACCGAAGGCGCTATATATAAATAGTGCTGAACATAGTTCTCGCAGATGCCGCTTATCACGAAATAGAGGGTTTTGTCCTCGCCCTCCTTGACCTCTACGGTGTCTCCGATTTTAAGCCCCAGTTCCCTTGCGGCCTTTTCGGTTATCACAACGGAACTTTCAGTGAACTCCACTTTTTCGCCGCCGGTGCGCGTTCTCAAAACAATATAATCCTCTAAGTCAGCCGCGCTTTCGGGAACGGTGATATAGCAGCCCTGCAGGGTAGTGCCGCCCGCCGAGAGCTCAACGGTCTTGTTCATTAAAAAGATATAATCGGAAAAATCCGCCTCGAGCGCGGCGGAGGAGCGCTCGGAGAGCTCTGAGTCCTTGAGGGTTATGGTGCTGTCGTAAAGGTATATCTCCTCGAACTGCTTGTCTAATATTGCGGAGATGGAGTCCTTTATACCGAAGCCCGTGAGCATAAGACCCGTACAGCCCGCTATGCCCACGAGAGCCATTATGAGGCGCTTTTTGTAGCGGAAGATATTGCGGAAAGTAACCTTGCCTATAAAGCTGAAGCGCTTCCATAAAAAACCGAGGCGTTCCAAAAAGATCCGCTTGCCCATGGGCGGCGCCTTGGGCAGCATGAGCCGCGAGGGCCACTCTTTTAAGAGCGAACGGCAGGCGGAATAGGTAGCTCCCAGAGTGCAGAGCGAGGAGGCAAGGAAGGCCTGCAGGGCGTAGTTGATATGATAAATCTGAATAAGCCTCGGGGCAGTGTAGACCAGCAGGTAGGAGTTCCAGCAGACGGCGGGCAGGGTGTAGAAGCCCGCGCTTATCCCCAAAAGCGCGCCGAAGATGGTGGCCCAGAGCGCGTAGAGCAGGTATTTGGACATAATGCGGGCGTTGGAATAGCCCAGCGCCTTATAGGTTCCGATTATGCCGCGCTCCTCGTCCACCATTCGCGTCATGGTGGTGAGCGCTACCAGCGCCGCTACCAGGAAAAAGAGAAGTGGGAAAACCGTCGCAATAGAGGCCATGCGGTCCGCGTCCGCCGTGAAGCTCGCGTAGCCCATATTGGCCTCGCGCGAGAGCACATACCACCGGCAGTCGTCTAAATCCTCGAGCTCCTGCTCGTACTCCTTGAGCTCGTTCTCTCCCTCGGCTATTTCCTCCTCGGCCTCGGCTATCTCGCGCTC
>JAUNBN010000223.1 GCA_030527085.1 Oscillospiraceae bacterium | reverse complement strand
CACCCTTCATAGCGCCTCGCCCGCGCTTCGCGCACTGCGAGGCCGCTCGCGCGTAAATGGCGCTTTTGTAAGTTAGCGCAACAACCCGCGCCGGGGCGCTTGCTCTGTCCCGCGCGCCCGAACGCTCTCGCTTTTTCAGCGCAACGACCCGCGTCGTTTCTAAATCCCGCTGTTGAGTATAGGAATTGCGCCCTCAAAATGGGCTCGCGGCAAGCCTCCGCTTAAAACTAGCTCAGCGTCGCCTTTACTACCGCTGAGGGATAGAAGCCCTCGGCGTCCTTAAAGGCGTAGGCTCGAACGACAGTGCCCGAGGCAGTAACATCGCTCTGGGTGCCCGTCTTGGCCGTGGGCGAATAGCGCGGGTCGCTGCCGTCGGTCGTGTACTTTACCGTCGCGCCCGAGGTGGCGCAGCTTATGGCTCCGCCCGCCGCGGTTATGCTCGGCTCGGCTACTACCGTTCCCTTGCCGCTGGCGGTATTCACATGGACGTAAACGCCGTCGCACTTGACCCCGTAGACAAAGCAGTCGTAATACTGCCTGCCCTCAATAAGGCTGCCGGAGATTCCGGGCGGGTTCTCGTGTATCTGAGAGTCCGAAATCTTAACGGGGGCCACGGCCGCGTATTTGTGAACTATCATGAAGTTAACATGCTTTGGCCAGCGCGCGGCGGGCACCTTAACAACCTCCATGTTGTCGTAGCGGCCCACGACCCCGCGGCGCAGGGCCTCGCGCGCGAGGCTCTCCACGGCCAGGAACTCGTCTGAGTGCTTTAAGAGCGCGTAGCCCTCGGCCGAGAGGAAGAGCGTGCGGTCGTTGTTGGGAACCTCCGCGTCGTCGAGATAGCGCGTAGCCTCGGAAATGAGCGAGCATATGTTTGAGGCGCTCGGCGCGGTAGAGCTGCCCACCACCTTGCCCGCGCCCTGCGCGAGGCGGCCGAGCACATAGGCGTCCATCACGGGTATGGCCTTCTCGCTTATCTGCAGCGCCAGCATCTTTACCGCGCCCTTGAGGAACATTCCGTCATCAAAATTGGCCTTGTCCACCGTCATGGTAAAGGCCTTGTCCTGCGTGAGCGTCAGCTCCTGAACCGCGTCCTGCATCTCGGCGGGTGTGCCGTAGCGGGAGCTGCCGCTTTTTTCGTAATCCACCATATCTACCGTTGTGGGAGTCAGCACCTTTACGGTCCTGGCTCCCGAAAAGCTGTACTCGTCCGAGAGCTTCCCTGCGACTACGCTCTCCGCGACAAAGCGCGTCTGAAGCTGCTTTGCGAACTGCTCGTTCAGATTTATCATTTTCTTTTACCTCTTTTCCTTATTTGAATACCGAATCAAAAATAGCCAGAAGCTCGTCCAGCTCGGACTCGCCCTCGGCGTCTCCCAGGGCGCTGCCCGGCGCGCTGCGCTCGTTGCGGCTGTTCTGCCTGCTGGCCGCCAGCTCCTCGCGCAGGCGGTCGTTTTCATATTCCGCCCAGGCGCGCGCGAGGCTCTTGCCGCCTCTTATCGCCTCTCTGACCTCCTCAGGCAGCTCGAGCACTTCGGGGTGCTCCCCGACGAACTCGAGAAGTTCGGGAACGTCGCCAAGGCTCGAGGCCTCCTCAAGCGCCTTCAGCGCCGCCGCCTGCCTTTCCTTTTCCTGTGCCTCTAAAGCCTTCTTTTCCTCCTCCCCTTTTTCGCTCTCCGCCTGTTCGGGCGGTTCCTCCTTCACGCGAAGGAGCTCTTTTTCCTTTGCCATTCGCTTCTCCTTTCCAAAAATAAATGATATATAGAAACCGCAAAAGCGCGATTTCACAGATTTGAGACTGCGCTCTGTCCACTTTGGGTTGATACTGTATCCCCGCCCTCAGCGAACGAAACACAGCGAAAAGCCCGTGCAAGAGAGGCGCTCAGACGCGCTCCCTCGCTTGAAAGGCTCTGAGACTGTGTGCTATACTCCTTTGGAACGACACAGAATCGGGAGCGCCGCCATGACTGAGTTTTCAAAGCTCGAATACAAGCGTCCGGATATAAAAGAGTTTAAAAAGAAGCTTTCCGCCTTCGTCGCCGCCTTTAAAAAGGCCGCGAGCTACGAGGAGGCGAAGAGCCTCTATTTTGAGATACAAACGCTCACCGAGGGCTTTGAAACGCAGTATTCCCTCGCCTACATCCGCAACACGCTCGACACCTCCGACGCCTTCTACGAGGCCGAGATGGACTTTTTCAACAAGGCCCTGCCCACCCTCGCCTCTGTGCAAAAGAAGCTCTGCCGCGCCCTGCTCGAGACGGTTTTCCGTCCCGATTTCGAGCTTGAGTACGGCTCGCAGATGTTCGAGCTGCTCGAGGCGGACGAGCAGCTTCAAAGCCTGCTCGCGGCTCCGCTCTTTGTGCGCGAGTCCCTGCTCGAAACAAAGTACTCCAAGCTCGTCGCAGGGGCCGACTGCGAGTTTAAGGGCGAGCGCTGCAACCTCTACGGTCTGCTGCGCCATATGCAGAGCAC
>JAUNBN010000222.1 GCA_030527085.1 Oscillospiraceae bacterium | reverse complement strand
CGAGGTCTGAAAACTTCTCAGGCCGCGAGTTTACGAGTATATTGCGGACGGTGGCGGTGCCCATCTCGGGCAGACCGTAGGTTCCCGTCTTGCTGAATATGTCTTCTTCACTGAGGCCCAGGGGCTCGGTCGAGGTAAAGAGCCTCATCACCTCGGGGTCGTTCATCGGTATCTCGCCGCACTTCACGCCTGTGAGATTTTCGAGGTAGTAGAGTATGGTCGGAACGTCGTGGCCGAGCTCATCGAGCTTGAGCAGCGTGTCGTGCATCGCGTTGAAGTCGAAGTGGGTGGTGACTATGCCGCTCTCGGACTTGTCCGCCGGGTGCTGGGCGGGCGTGAAGTCGTTTATGCTGTAGCCCGCGGGAACTACCACCATGCCGCCGGGGTGCTGGCCGGTGGTCTGCTTTACTCCGGTGCAGCCCAGAACAAGGCGGTTGAGCTCGGCGCGGTTGGCCTCTATGCCGCGCTCCTCGCAGTATTTTTTAACATAGCCGAAGGCCTTTTTGTCCTGAAGCGCGGATATGGTACCGGCCTTGAAAACGTGCTCGCGGCCAAAGAGCTCCTCCGTGTACCTGTGCGCCTCCTGCTGGAACTCGCCGCTGAAATTGAGGTCGATATCCGGCTGCTTTTCGCCGTGGAAGCCCAAAAAGGTCTCGAAGGGTATGTCCTGCCCGTCCGAGCGCATCCGAGCGCCGCATTCGGGGCATGTCTTATCCGGCAAATCGTAGCCGCTCTTGGCCTCGGGGACAAACTCGAAATGGCGGCACTTATCGCAGCAGTAATGCGGCGGCAGGGGGTTTACCTCGGTAACGCCTATGAGCGTGGCTATAAAGGAGGAGCCTACGGAGCCTCTGGAGCCGACGTGATAGCCGTGTTCCTCGGAATGGGAGACGAGCTTCTGCGCTATGACGTAGAGCACGGCGTAGCCCTTGCCGATTATGGACTCCAGCTCCTTCTCCATTCTCGCGACGACGGCCTCGTGGGGGTTTTTGCCGTAAAGCCGCTCAAACCCTTCCAGCGCCATCTCGCGCAGGCTCTCCTCTGCGCCTTCTATAGTGGGCGTGCAGGTCTCGGTGGGGACGGGGATTATATCCTCCTCTATCATGTCCGCTATGAGATTAGTGTTCTCTATTACGACGCGGCGCGCCTCCTCCTCGCCGAGATATCCGAACTCCGCGAGCATCTCGTCCGTCGTCCTGAAAAAGAGCGGGGGCTGCTCGTCCGCGTCCGAATAGCCCTGACCGCTGAGCAGTATCTTGCGGTAAATGCCGTCGCGCTCATCTAAGAAGTGGACGTCGCCCGTAGCGACTACGGGTTTTCCCAGCCTTTCGGCAATTTCAATTACCTTTTTATTGAGCTCTATAAGGCCCGCCTCGTCCTCAACGCGGCCCTCGCGCAAAAGGTGGGCGTTGTTGCAAAGGGGCATTATCTCGAAATAGTCGTACTTCTCCGCCAGCGCGAGCACGTCCTCTGTCGGCTGGCCGTCCACCAGCGCGGAAAAGACCTCGCCCTCAACGCAGGCGGAGCCCAAAAGCAGACCCTCTCTGAGGCGCTGAAGCTCGCTCAAGGGTATTCTCGGGCGCTTGTTCGCAAAATGTTTTAAATGGGAATTCGTTATCAGCTCGTAGAGATTGCGCAGCCCCCTCATGTTTTTAACGAGTATGCTCATGTGCGAGGGGCGCAGGCGGGAGGCGTCGGCTCTGGCGGCACCGTTTATCTCTTTAAGCGAGCTTACGCCCCGCTGCTCGAGCATTTCCGCGAGGCGCAGCCAGATGGAGGCCAGCGTTGCCGCGTCGTCACTCGCGCGGTGGTGGCTGCCCATATTGATATGAAAGCGCCGAGCGAGGGTGTCTAGCCTGTGGCGGCTGAGCTCGGGCACCAGGGCGCGCGCGAGGGGCAAGGTGTCAACTACGGCGTTCTCGAGCTTTAGCGAGCTTCTCTCAGCCGCAGCGTGTAAAAAGGCGTAGTCGAAGCTGGCGTTGTGGGCTATGAGCGGCGCGCCGCCGGCGAAATGTAAAAAGGCCTCCAGCGCCTCGCCCTCCTTTGGCGCTCCCCTCACCATCTCGTCGCTGATGCCGGTGATCTCAGTATTGGAGAGGGGTATGGCCGTCTCCGGGTCTACGAAGGTCGAGAAGCTGCCCTGAAACTCGCCGTTTTTAAGGCGAACCGCGCCTATCTCCGTTATGCGGTCGCGCGCGGCGTTGAGCCCTGTCGTCTCGAGGTCGAAAACTATCAGCTCGTCCGAAAGCAGGGCCTCGGTGCGGCCTCTCACCACCTGAATAAGGTCGTCCACATAGTAGCACTCTATGCCGTAGATTACCTTTATATCGCAGCCCTTCTCTCTCAGCTCCAGCAGGGTCTCCCTCGCCTCGGGGTAGGACTGCACAACGCCGTGGTCGGTTATGGCTACGGCCCTGTGGCCGAAGTCGGCGGCCCGCCTCACAACCGCCGCGGCGGAGGGCAGGGCGTCCATAGCGCTCATATTGGTATGTAAATGCAGCTCC
>JAUNBN010000221.1 GCA_030527085.1 Oscillospiraceae bacterium | reverse complement strand
CTCGTTTATAATGAACAGCCTTATAAGCTCGGGCGGCATAAACCGCTACTACTCGAGAATTATCTACTCCGCGGGCATCTACGTAATCGCGGCCGTGAGCCTCAACCTTACCTGCGGCTTTCTGGGCCAGCTGCCCTTAGGCCACGCGGGCTTTATGGCGCTGGGCGCCTACACCTCGGCGCTGATAACAAAGAGCGCCGATTTCGGCAGCGACTTCCTCAATTTCCTTGTGGCGCTGCTGGCCGCGGGCCTTGTCTCGGCTGTCTTCGGCTTCGTTATAGGACTTCCCGCTCTGCGGCTCAAGGGCGATTATCTGGCGATAATAACCCTGGCCTTCGGCGAGATGATAAGGGTAATAATCAACAACCTCGGCTTCACCGGCGGCGCTATGGGCTTAAAGCAGATACCCCGCTACACCAGCTTTACCTGGGTCTACGCCGTCTGCCTTGTGACTGTCTTCGTGAGCTACACGCTGATACACTCCAAGCACGGCCGCGAGATAATCTCCATTCGCGAGAACGAGATAGCGGCCGAGAGCTGCGGAGTCAACATAACCTATTTCAAATCCCTGACCTTTGTTATCGCGGCCTTCTTCGCGGGGCTGGCCGGGGCGCTTTACGCAAACTATATCGGCACCATCTCCCCGAGCATCTTCGACTTCAACAAGTCAATTGAAATACTCGTAATGGTCGTTTTGGGCGGCATGGGCTCGATAGTCGGCTCCGTAGTTTCCGCCAGCGTGCTGACGGCCCTGCCCGAGATGCTGCGCGGCTTCGACGACTATCGTATGGTGGCCTACTCGCTGCTGCTCGTCGTCGTTATGATATTCAAGCCCTCAGGGCTCATGGGCAACTACGAGCTCTCCTTAGGCGGCGCGCTCGACTCGCTTTTGGCGAAGCTTCGCTCGGGGCTCGGGATTAAAAAGAAGGCCGCCTCAGAGCCCGCGGCCGGCGAGAAGGGAGGCGAGAGCGAATGACCGCCAAGGAGAGAGCTGTGAAGCTGGTTCCCCTGCCGAGCAACGCCTATGTCCGCGAGGAAGATTTGGGCAAGCGGCCCATACTAGATATCCGCCACCTCGGCATAGATTTCGGCGGACTCACTGCCGTTTCGGACTTCAACCTCGTTATAGGGCGAACGGAGATAACGGGCCTTATAGGCCCCAACGGCGCGGGCAAGACCACGGTCTTCAACTTGCTCACGAACGTCTACACCCCTTCGCGCGGCAGCATACTGCTCGACGGCTACGACACCAAGGGCAAGAGCACCTGGCAGCTCAACCGCATGGGCATAGCTCGCACCTTCCAGAACATAAGGCTCTTTAAGAACGTGAGCGTGCTTGATAACGTCAAAATAGGGCTTTCGGGCGAGACGGACTGCTCGCTGGTCTCGTCCATTTTCCGTCTGCCGAAATACTGGCGCAGCGAAAGGATAGCCAACGAGCGCGCGCTCGAGCTGCTCTCTGTTTTTGATATGCAGGATATGGCAGGGCAGCTTGCGGGCAGCCTGCCCTACGGGGCGCAGCGCCGTCTTGAGATAGTCCGTGCGCTCGCCACCAACCCCAGTCTGCTGCTTCTTGACGAGCCCGCCGCGGGAATGAACCCCAGCGAGACGGGCGAGCTCATGGAAAACATACGCAGGATACGCGACACTTTCAAAATAGCTATCTGCTTAATAGAGCACGACATGAACCTCGTTATGGGGGTCTGCGACGGCATAGCGGTCCTGAACTACGGCGAGATTATAGCCAAGGGCACGCCGAGGCAGATAAAGAGCAACCCGAAGGTCATAGAGGCCTATCTCGGGAAAAAGGAGGAGAAGAGCGATGCTGAGAGTTGACGGCATAAACGTCTACTACGGCCAGATACACGCGCTGCACGAGGTCTCCTTCGAGGTGAACGACGGCGAGATAGTTACACTTATAGGCGCGAACGGCGCGGGCAAATCCACCGTTCTCAAGACCGTTTCGGGCATTATGCACTCCAAGACCGGCAGCATAAACTTTTCCGGCGAGGACATAAGCCGCACAGAGCCGCACAAAATAGTCGAAAAGGGGCTCTCGCAGGTGCCGGAGGGGAGGCGCATCTTCCTCAATATGACCGTTAAAGAGAATCTGGAGATGGGTGCCTTTACCAATTCCGGAGTTACCCGCGAGGACTTCAGGGCGGTCTACGACCGTTTCCCGCGCCTCTACGAGCGCCGCCGCCAGATAGCCGGAACGCTCTCGGGCGGCGAGCAGCAGATGCTGGCCATAGGCCGCGCGCTGATGATAAAGCCCAAGATGATGATGCTCGATGAGCCCTCGATGGGCCTCGCGCCGCTTCTGGTAGAGCAGATCTTCGGAATTATACGCGAGCTCAACGAGGCGGGCACGACGATACTCCTGGTCGAGCAGAACGCGGCGATGGCGCTCTCCATAGCCTCGCGCGGCTATGTGCTCGAAAACGGACGTATAGTCCTCTCGGACAGCTCCGAGGCGCTGCTGGGCAACAAGGCCATGCAGAAGGCCTATTTGGGCGGCTGA
>JAUNBN010000220.1 GCA_030527085.1 Oscillospiraceae bacterium | reverse complement strand
AGGCCAAGGCCGAAGAGGTCAAGGAGGCGCTCGAGGAAAAGGCGGCCGAGGGAAAAGAGGCTGTTGAGGAGAAAGTGGAGGCTGCGGCTGAAGCCATTGAGGAAAAGGCCGGGGATGCCGCCGAGGTTCTTGAGGAAAAGGCCGCCGAAGTAAAGGAAGCCGCCGAAGAGGACAAGGGAGCTCTTGAAACCGCCGCAGAGGAGACCGCCGAAGCCATAGAGGCCGTTGCCGAAGAGACCGCGGATGCCGTAGAAGAAAAGGTAGAGGAGCTCAAAAAGGAAAAGAAGCCCGCCGCCAAGGCCGGAGCCTACAACGACCCGATAAAGCTCATGACAGGCGAGATGATAAAGGCCGAAAAGCCTGTCTATGCCATCGGTGACACCGTTAAGGTACATGTCCGAATCAAAGAAGGCGAGCGCCAGAGGATACAGGTTTTCGAGGGCACCGTCATTGCGATGAAGCACGGCGGGGTAAGCGAGACCTTTACGGTTCGCCGCACCTCCTACGGAGTCGGCGTCGAGCGCGTATTCCCGGTTCATTCTCCCAATGTTGAGAAGGTCGAAGTCGTGCGCCACGGCAAGGCCCGCCGCGCCAAGCTCTACTACCTCAGAGAGCGCATCGGCAAGTCCGCCAAGCTCAAACAAAAGCTCGTTAAATAAATTCGCTTCCCGCGCCGCCCCGCTTTTGTGGGGCGGCGTTCCAATAAAAAGCGCTGCCGTGTTTCCCCCAATATTTAAAATGATTCAAAACGGTTTAGATGCTGTGTTCCTGAGGCGAGGGAAATAAAGTGCGCAGATATCCGCTCCTTTGCGGCGGAGCGCGGCTGTGGTATAATACAAAGCATGAAAATCAAAAACCCAAAAACCGCATTTAACCTCTATGAGTGGCTGGAGTCCTTTTTAATGTCGCTCAGCCTGGTGCTGCTCATTTTCACCTTTGCTGTTAAGACCTTCGCCGTTCAGGGACCATCGATGCTGCCCACTCTTAAAACAGGCGACCGGGTCTTTGCGGTTGATTTTCTTCGCAGCCCTGAACAGGGGGATATAGTTATAATAGACGAGAACAACGGCAGCGGCGAGCCGCTTATAAAGCGCGTAGTGGCGCTGGGCGGGCAGACCGTATATATAGAACCCGAAAGCGGACGTGTATATGTAGATGGAGTTGAGTTCGCTGTCCCCGCCGAAGGCGACGCGGACAGTTTAAGGGGAGATTTCAGCTACCCCGTGACGGTTCCCGAGGGCTATATCTTCGTGATGGGAGACAACCGCGCGGAATCCCTGGATTCGCGCTATTCCGTACTGGGCTTTATTGACGAGCGCTGTGTTGTTGGGCGCGAGGTGACGGTGCTGGGATGAGCGAAGCAAGAGAAAGGGAGTTTTCCAATATACACTGGTACCCGGGGCACATGACCCGGGCTTTCAGACTAATTTTAAAAGATATAAAAAATGTGGATATGGTAATAGAGCTGCTCGACGCGCGTCTGCCGCTCTCCAGCAAGAACCCCGAGCTTGCGGAAGCTACGGCGGGCAAGCCTCGCTTTTTGATACTCAATAAGAGCGACCTTGCCGACGAGGAACACACGAGGGAGTTTATAGCCTACTACGAATCCCTTGGCTACGGCGCCTGCGCCATCTCCTCCAGAGATAAAAAAGGCGCACGCCGCGCTGTTGATAAGGCGCTGGAGCTGCTGGAAAGAGAGGGTCGCAAGCGCTCGGCTGTAAGGCCGCTGGCCATGGTGGTGGGCATACCGAACGTAGGGAAATCCACCTTTATAAACAGTCTTGCGGGCACCAATCGGGCGCGAGTGGAGGACAGGCCCGGTGTGACGCTCGGCAAACAGCTCGTCGCCCTCGAAAACATGGATTTGCTGGATATGCCGGGCGTGCTCTGGAAGAAGCTCGAAAATCAGGACGGCGCTCTGCTCCTGGCCTTTACCGGCGCTATAAGAGACGGCGTTCTCGATACCGAGGAGATAGCCGTCTGCCTGCTCGAAAGGCTGAGAAGGCTTCAAGGCGAAAAGCTGGCGGAAAGGTACAAGCTCAAAGAGCGGGAATTGGAGCTTGAGAGCTGGGAGCTGCTCGAGGCAATAGCGAGAAGGCGCGGAATGCTCGTTTCGGGCGGCGAGGCCGATTTGAGGCGGGCGGCAGACATGCTCTTAGACGAGCTGCGTGCGGGCAAGCTAGGACGGCTAAGCTTTGAGGAGGCGCCGGGGCCGTGATTTACGAAGAGCTTTTTGAATACGATGATATTGCGCGTTCAAAGGCCGGCGGCGCGCTCTGCGGCTGCGACGAGGCGGGGCGCGGACCTTTGGCGGGACCCGTCTGCTGCGCGGCGGTAGTTTTAGCCCCCGAGGACCGCTTTGAATGGCTCACAGACTCAAAAAAGGTCAGCGAAAAGCGGCGCGAGAGCCTTTATGAGCAGATAACTCTCAGGGCGCTCGCCTACAGCGTGGTTTTCATTGATAATAAGCGAATTGACGAAATAAACATATTGAGAGCCTCGCTCGAGGGTATGCGGCAGGC
>JAUNBN010000219.1 GCA_030527085.1 Oscillospiraceae bacterium | reverse complement strand
AGGCTTTTTTGACAGCCTGGCAAGGGAGCCTGCGCGCGATGCGTCAGGCTCCCTTGCTTTACCGGGATAATGATACTATTTCACCGCGCAGCGGCTGTTGCGGAACTCGTTGGCGGATACGCCGGTGTATTTCTTGAAAACCCGGGAGAAATGCGCCGTGTCGGCGTAGCCGGCAAGCTCGCCGATCTCGCTTATGCGCAGCGACGGATCCTCCAGCAGCCGTTTCGCCTTCTCTATGCGGACGGAGTTCAGGATATCGTAGAAGCTCTGCCCCAGCTGGCGGTTCAGCAGCTTGGAGAGGTGCCACTGGCTGACGTAGCAGTGCTCGGCCACCTCCTGGAGCGAGAGCCGCTCCGTGCAGTGCTCGGCTATGTAGGCCCGCGCCTGGCTGGCTATGAAGCCGCTGGCCTGCTCCGGCTCATCCTCACTCCGCGCGCCGCGCGCGTCCAGCGCGGCGGTCATGTGCCTGAGCGCCTCCTCCAGCTCCTCCATCTTCGAGGGCTTGAGCAGAAAGCGCGAGACGCCGAGCTCTATGGCCCTGCGTGCGTACTCAAAGTCGCGATAACCCGTCAGCACGGCGACCTGCATATCCGGAAACTCGCTCTTGAGGCCGGCCAGCATGGTCAGCCCGTCCTCGTCGGGCATCTTTATGTCCGTGAACACGATGTCCGGCCTGTGCTCGCGTATGGCGGCCGCGCCGCTGCCGGCGTCCGAGGCCTCGGCCACCACACGGCAGCCGAAGCTCTCCCATTCCAGGACGCGGCGCAGGCCCTTGACTATTATCTCCTCGTCGTCTATGAGGACGACCCTGTACACGCGCTCACCCCCCTCGCGTCACATGCTATTGTACCACGTACGGGCCTCTCTGACAAGCTCTCAGCCCTTTATGGCCCCCGCCGTCATGCCCTTTATTATATGCCGCTGGAGGAAGATATAGAGTATCAGCACGGGTACGACGACCAGCGTCACCGCCGCGGCCATGAGGCCGTAGTTCGTGCCCTCCATGGAGGTCAGCATCTGCATGAGGCGGGTTATGCCCCACTGGCTCTTGTCGCGGAGCGTGAACATCTGCGTGAACAGGTCGTTGTAGCTCCAGAGGAAGGTGAAGATACCGACCGTGGCGAAGGCGGGCTTCGTCAGCGGCACGACGATTTTGAAGAAGATCTGGAACACGCTGCAGCCCTCCAGATAGGCCGCCTCCTCCAGGTCCAGCGGCAGATCCTCGATATAGCCCCGCAGGACGATGATGGAAAACGAGAGGTTCCCCGCTATCTGCGGCAGCGCGGTCGAGAGCATGGCGAGAAAGACGTTGTCCGTGTTCGAAATGCCCCAGCCGAGCATCATGCGGAAGACGGGGATGATGGTCGAAAACACCGGGAACATCATGCTGGCCACGACGACGGTACTCAAAAACCGCTTGCCGCGGAACTCATACCTCGCCAGGGCGTAGGCCGCCAGGCCCGCCAGCAGTATGACGCAGACCGTCACCGTCAGCGAGATGCCGACGCTGCGTGCGTAGGAGCCTAAGATATCCAGCCGGCGGAAGGCCGTGCGGTAATTGTTCAGCGTGAACAGCTCGCCCAGCGGCAGGGCAAAGGAGTTCGAGATTATCTGCGAGCGGTCCTTGAAGGAGTTCATGACGACCCAGAGGAAGGGGTATATGGTGGTCAGCGCCCAGAGCGAGAGCAGCAGGTATATGACGGCCCTGGAGGGCCGCAAGCGCCTTCTCATTTCGCCGCCCCCTTCCCCTCGCGGCCCAGCCGCTTTGAGAGCGTGTTCACGACGACGGAGACCAGCACGCCCAGGCAGACGATGAGCACGGCGATGGCGCTGCCGTAGTCCGCGTCCCGCAGGGAGATGGTCTGGTAGTACATATAGGTGCCGGTGAGCCAGGTTCCGTTGAGCGGTATGCCGTTCGGGAACATGACCCAGGGCAGGTCGAAGACCTTGAGCGCGCCCGTTATGGCCAGCACGACGCAGGTGGTGAGCACACCCTTGAGCAGCGGCAGCGTCACCTTGAAGACGCGCTGGAAGCCCGTGGCCCCGTCAATAGCGGCGGCCTCGTACAGCTCGGAGTCTATGCTGTTCAGCCCCGTGACGATGATGACGAAGTAGAAGCCCACATACTGCCACATGACGGGCAGCATCATGGTAAAGATGGCGAGCTTCCCGCTCTTCCAGTCCACGAGCGCGCCCTCGCGCCCCAGCGTCTCCAAAAGCTGGTTTATGAGGCCCTTGTCGTAGAGGAAGATGATGTTGAACAGCAGGCCCAGCGCCGTGGCGGAGATGACTATGGGGAAAAAATACACCGTGCGGAAAAACTGCGCGCCCCGGTGGATAAAGTCCGTCAGCAGCGCCAGCAGCAGGGCTATGCCCACCTGGAAGACGACGGTGCCGAGCATCATTATGCCCGTGTTCTTCAGGGCCGTCAGCATATTTGAATCCGTCGCCATGCGGGCGTAGTTCGCGTACCAGGGGTCCTGCGTCCCCTGGGCCGCAAGGCCGATGCCGGGTATGTCCTGGAA